>CALFWI010000263.1 GCA_937928615.1 uncultured Saprospiraceae bacterium
GAGGTACCGTCAAACTGGGAAGAAAAAGAAGTGTTTATTCAATTTGGGGCAGTCAAATCTGCCAGTTATTATTGGATAAATGGGGAATTTTTGGGGTATAATCAGGATAGCAAAACACCCGTTGAGTTCAATTTGACCAAACATTTAAAAAAAGGAAAAAATACGATTGCCGTAGCAGTCTATCGTTGGTCAGATGGTGCTTATTTAGAATGTCAAGATTTTTGGCGGATGAGTGGCATGACTCGGGACGTTTTTTTATGGGCTGCTCCGAAGATGTATATTCGGGATTATTTTGTACAAGCAGATTTAACGGAAAATTATCAAGATGGATTATTTGGACTGACGGTGGAATTGAGTGGTCATTTATCGAATGGCGTTTTGGAGTGCCAACTATTGTCTACAACTGGAGAGGTAGCTCTTTATGAAGAGGCTATAGTTTTAGCTGGTACGGCTTCAAGCATTCCTTTTCAACAAAAAATCAAACAACCAAAAAAATGGACTGCCGAAACGCCTAATTTATACCAACTAGTCCTTACGCTAAAAGATAGTAAAGGGAACACCACGAGTGTCACAGGTTGTAAAGTTGGCTTTAGAAAAATTGAAATCAAAAATGCGCAATTATTAGTCAATGGCGTGCCGATTATGATTAAAGGCGTAAATCGCCATGAACATGATGAAATCAAAGGGCAAATTGTGGACGAAGCAAACATGGTTTTGGATGTTCAATTGATGAAACAGTATAATTTTAATGCGGTTCGCTGTAGCCATTACCCAAATGATGCTCGATGGTATGAACTCTGTGATGAATATGGATTATATGTGGTGGACGAAGCAAATATTGAGGCGCATGGAATGGGAAAAGTAACTTTTGATTATGATAATACGATTGATTTTATTTCGGATGAAATGGATGGGGACAATCTGGCTAAAGACTCCGTTTGGAAAGCGGCTCATTTAGACCGCACCAAACGAATGTTAGAGCGAACCAAAAATCATCCTTCTATTATTACTTGGTCGTTGGGCAATGAGGCGGGCAATGGCATCAATTTAGAAGCCTGTTATCAATGGATAAAAGCACGAGACCCTTCTCGACCTGTACAATACGAACAAGCTTTAGAAGAATGGAACACGGATATTATTTGTCCGATGTATCCTAGCCCACAACATTTAGAAGGCTACGCTAAAAAAAATCCTAATAGACCATTGATTATGTGTGAGTATGCACACGCCATGGGCAATAGTGTTGGTAACTTTGTGGAATACTGGAAAATTATCCATAAATATCCTGTTCTACAAGGCGGATTTATCTGGGATTGGCATGATCAGGGGTTAGTCAAGCATACAGAAGATGGTGAAAAATATTGGGCTTTTGGTGGAGATTATGGACCAGCGGATGTGCCAAGTGATGCTAATTTTTGTTTGAATGGTTTATTATTTCCTGATAGAACCCCACATCCTCATTTATGGGAGGTTAAAAAAGTGTACCAAAGTATTGGTTTTGAAGCCATTCATATTGAACAGGGAGACATTGAAATTTTCAATCGATTTGATTTTATCAATTTAGACAATTATCGAGTACTATGGGAAATTTGGTGTAGTAGTGGAGCAATCATAAAAGGAAAAATTGAAAATCTAGCTATTCCCCCTCAATCGAGTAAAGTATTTACCCTTCCTCTTGATGATTTTCATTCTCATAAAAAATTAGATAAAAAGTATTTTTTGAATGTAAAGGTATTGACGAAAGAAGCCCGTCCATTCATTCCTGCAAGTTACGAGGTAGCCTCTGAACAATTCGCTTTTCCTTTTCTTGATTATGGTGTCCCTATAAAATCTAATAATATGATAATTGGGCATCTGACTAAGCAATTAACTTATCAAACGACTGCCGATAAAATCGTCTTAAAACATCCTCAATTAGTTGCCACAATCAGTAAAAAATCAGGCTTATTAACTTCGTTAAAATATGAAGACAGAGAATTATTAGCTAGTCCGCCCATTCCCAATTTTTGGCGAGCGCCTGTAGATAATGATTTTGGCTGGGGAATGCCTAAAAAAACAGAGATTTGGCGACATGCAGGAAAAAACAGCACCGTACAATCCGTTAATCTTATAAGCAAACTTCCTGCAAATCTTACTGTTTCTACCCTTTTTGATTTACCCAATATCCAAGCTCATTTTAAATTAGATTACACTTTATCCATAGAAGGTACTTTGTTGGTGAATGCTCAATTTGTTCCTTCTTCTCAAAAAATGGATTTACCAGAAATGCCTAGAATTGGCTTACATTTATTTTTAAACCCTGACCTTCAACATATCAATTGGATTGGTAGAGGCCCTTTTGAAAATTATCCAGACCGAAAGTATGCGGCACATTTCGGGCGCTATGATAGTACGGTGAGTAAAATGTACGAACCCTATATTTCACCACAAGAAAATGGGAATCGAACCGATGTAGAAAAAGTTGCTTTTTATGATAAATCGGGAGCAGGTGTATTAATCACAGGTCTAGAACCCTTTAATTTCACCGCTAATCCATTTAGTCCCGAAGAATTGACTAGAGCAAAATGGGGTGATTTACACACTTATGATTTGAAAGATACGGGGAAAATTTCGCTTTGTTTAGACCATTTACAGATGGGATTGGGGGGAATTGATTCTTGGTTGTCTGCTCCTTTGGAGCAATACCGAATAAAGCCTAATGGGTATAGCTTTAGCTTTTTGTTGAAGGGGATTTAGTTGAATAACTCAAGTTACAGACAATTGTAATATTGCTATATTGTTGTATTGTTACAGTGTTGGATGACCCTTAATTCGAGATTTTTAGCCCAATAAAACAATATAACTATTTTAGTTTCTCCGCAACTTGAGTTAATTAGTTGATTGATTATTAATTATTGAGAAGAATCGAATAATTAATAATCAATTCCCACTCTCCTCTTCCTCAATATCATAAATAGTAGGGTCGGCCTCTGACCGCTGTACACTCATATCTTCCATTTTATCCATAAAATCGAGTGCTTCATTCCAAAAATCTGTAAAAACAGGTTTTAATTGAGCGCCAACTACTTGCATCTGTCCAGGAAATTCTTTGGTATAATTATACGTAATAGAAGTGTCTTTAGTATTTTGGTCAATCATGTGGGATTTATCTGCAAACCATAATAAACTACTATAAATCAAAATCGCTCCAGCCCCCAATACTGCACCGCCTAAAATTTGGTTGATAAAATTAATATTCGCAGATTTCAACAAACCTTCCAATCCTCTAGAAATCAAGCGGAGTACGACCATCATAATAATGAAAGACAGTAAAAAACCCGCTATGAACATTAGTGGGTTGTCGTTTTTAGTAACATCTTCTAAAAACTTGGTGAAAGCAGGTGCCATTTTAAAGGCGGCTAACAAACCAATCGTAAAGGAAAGAATGGTAAATACGGTTTTGATAATCCCTCGGGAATAGCCCATCCAAAAACCAAGGGCAGCAACCAATACAAAGATAATGTCTAAAGTCATGATATTTTTTATTGATGACGAATACATCGTAGGAGACGTCACGTCTTCATCGTTTTCTCAAAGAAGACTTACTCAAATATAAGAACTTCATGCCAATTATTCAGCTTATTTAGACAATCAGCGGATTTTTTTAGACGGAAAATGAGGTATCCTCCCGATTCCTAAGCTATAACGTGGAACTATTGAGTTATTTTTATCCGTTAATAAATCAAAAAATGAAAATAACACTTGACGAAATTCATCCAATAGAAACTTATCCTTATCTGGAAGTTGGAACTGAACAATCAGCGGATGGTCAACCGATTATTCTACACAAAGACTTACCAATTTATCTAGGTGAATTTGAAAAAACGGATACTCCAATTGATTTTTTAATTATTTGTGCTGATTTACAAGGAATGGTTGAAGTGGATGGTACGTACTCCTTATTAGGTGAAGTACTACCCGAATTTTTAAAACTATTAATTGACCTTGAATGGAACACCGCTCAGCCTCCAAATATTGGCGTATGCTTATGTGGTGATTTATATACAAGCTTAGAAAAAAGAGGAACGAATGGAGATGTTAGAAAGGTTTGGTTAGCATTTCTAAAACACTTCAAATGGGTAGTTGGCGTAGCAGGAAATCATGACCGTTTTGGCGATGTATTGGCATTGGCCGAATTCAAAGCCATACCAAATATTTTTTTATTGCATAAAGAAATGAAAGTCATTGATCATTTAAAAATAGGCGGCATTAGCGGCATTATCGGTCGAGCTGATAAAACGCATCGAGTCGATGAAAAAGAATATTTGAATACCTTAAAAAAACTCACCAAAAAAGAATTGGATTTTTTGTTATTACATGAAACCCCAGATTTTCCATCGAATAAATTGATCGGCAATACCAAAATAAGAGCAACCATTGAAAAGTCAACGCCAACTACTGTTTGTTCTGGGCATTGTCATTGGGAACAAACACTTATTACACTAGCCAATCAAAGTAAGGTGTTAAATGTAGATGCTAAAGTGGTGATTTTGAAAAATACAAAATAGCCATTAGTCATTAAAAAAATACATTTTAGGGCCTACCAATTTCTGAATTCATAAAGGGATTGTTCTATCTTTGTCTAGTGTGTAATACCTCTTATTAATCCTACAAAACACGGTCACTCTATATGGAAAATTTAAAATTCCCAATCGGTCAATTCAAGCGAACTTTTAATATTAAACCTACTCATATTGACAATTGGATTTCAACCATTGAAGGACAGCCTGCCAAATTTAGAGCTTTAGTAGAAAATTTATCGGCAGCAGAATTGGATACCCCTTATCGTCCAGGTGGATGGACCATTAAGCAAGTCGTTCACCATGTGGTAGATAGCCATATGAATAGTCTTATTCGTTTTAAATGGACCTTGACGGAGGATAATCCAACGATTAAAGCTTATTACGAAGATCGGTGGGCAACTTTAGAAGATTACGAACAAACGCCTGTAGCCATTTCTTTAAATATGTTAGATGCCCTACATCATCGTTGGGTCATCTTACTAAAATCGTTAACGCCAGCGCAATTGAAAAGAACGTTTGTCCATCCTGAAAGTGGGGATACGATTCCTTTAGATGCTTTAATTAGCATGTATGCTTGGCACGGGAATCATCATATTGCGCATATTGAATTAGCTTTAGGGAAGCGATGAGTACTATAGCGCTAGCATTAATTTTTGCACAATTTAGATATGCCAAATCTTTGAGATTTGGCATATCTAAGCATTGGAAACCAATAAGCTAAAAAATTAGCTTCATTGTTTTTTGAGTTTTCGGTTAGTCTTATATCCATACACCTCTGTCCCCTTATACCTCTACACCTATTTCCCCTTAATCATTTCTTTCCAATCAATATCTTTATAGGATTCAAAAAGTAGAATGCCTATAAAGCTAAAAATGGCGGCTACTAAAACAGCGCTAATGACAATTAAGGAGCGTTTTGGGCGAGATTTAATCAATGGTATAGTTCCTGCTTCAATTAGATTAATCGCAGATATTTCAGAATTATAAGCCGTTAATAATTGATTGATTTGTACTTTTTCTTGACCGAGTCTATTACTCATTTCTTTTTGCGACCGTTCTAATACTAAAAGTTGACCTTGACCTTTATTAAAATTTTGAATAAGTGCTTGTAAGGAGGTTAATTCTCCTTCATGGCCTGCTATACTAGCAGCTATTTTATTGAGTGTATCTCTAGGCGCACCAGATGCCTTTAAGGATTTTAATTTGGCGCTTTGTCTAGCCAGTTGAGCATCTGCATTTAGAATCCGAGTAGCAAAGACTTCTCCTTGTGTAGCTGTATTATATACCCCATAACGTGTTTTAAGCACAGTAATACTATCCCCTAATACTTTTAATTTATCGTTTTTGTCAATAATATTTTTTTCTAAGGAAAGCTTTACTTTTTGCAATTGGTTTTTGACGATGGCGATAGCTAATTCATCTATTTTATTTCTAGCAGCATTAACCATTTTTGCGGCTAATACTTTATCAGTATCTTCTATCGACAGTTCTATCGCATCTCGTTTGGTCTTAATAACGGTATAATATTTATTGAATTTTTGCCGAACATTAAAAGCCGCTCTTTCTTTCGTTGAATCAATGTCATAGTGCGCATATAAATCAAAGGTGTTAACCATGTAATCCACTAATTCATTCGATTCCGCAATGGTTAACAAACGATCATTATCCCTATCATTTCCATAAAATTCAACATCTCTGGTTGAGGTACCAAAAATCTGCCCTGGTTTTGCCTGATCTATACTACTAGCATAAAAGGTCGTCGTAGATTCATAATAATTATCGAGCAATAAAGAAATAGCAGCAGTGCCAATTCCAATGCCTATACACAAATAAACAATCGGCTTTAGCCACTTAAAAAATATTTTTAATACGTCTAGCAAATTTTCTCTTTGCTCCATTATTCTTTGAAATGCGAGAGAAGAGCACAGAGAATAGATCAACTCTATTTTATGTTACTCTTCTTAGTTAATTGAAAATGCAGTTTAAATTTCTTCGCAAAAATAGGAAAATAGCCCAGATAAAAGATAGAACCGCTAAAATACTACTCAGTAACGACGAAAATGAGGGCAGATTTCCAAGTGTCTCTAAGCCTGCAATTTTTTAGTTAATAGCGCATTCGTTGTCTTTGGGGCAGCCTTGCCTTTAGAGGCCTTCATCACTGCGCCCATAAAAAAGCCAATCAAGCCTTTCTTTCCCTTCTGATAAGCTTTGACTTTATCAGGATTTTTCGCAAGCACTTCATCCACTAATTTTTCTAAAAAGTCTGCATCATCTGATTGCACTAAATTTAATGCTTCGGCAATTTCCAAAGGCATTTTTTTAGTTTTTAGTAACTCAGGGAAGATGCGTTGGTAAGCAATGGTATTACTTACTTTTCCGTCATCAATTAATTGAATTAAAGCGCCTAATTGTTGATGATTTATCGGAAATTCGGCAATGCTCTTTTTTTCCTCGCTTAACCAAGGGTTGATTTTATTAATCACCAAATTGGCTGCGCCTTTATAATTTTTGGTATGCTTCGTTAGTGCTTGAAAAAATAAGGCGATTCCTTTTTCTTCTGTTAATAACTTAGCATTATAGGTGGATAACTTATATTTTTCGACAAATTCCTCTTCCAATTCCCAAGGCAAAGCAGGCATACCCGCTTTAATATTGGCTAAATAATCATCCGAAATGACAACGGGTGGTAAATCTGGTTCTGGAAAATACCGATAATCGTGGGCATTTTCTTTGTCTCTAAGGGGAGCAGTCGTCCCTGTTACAGGGTCAAAATTTAAGGTTTGTTGCGCTACTTTTCCACCTGCTTCTAGTAAATCAATCTGTCGTTTTCGTTCAAATTCAATGGCTCGTCGAGCAAAACGCATAGAGTTCATATTTTTAACCTCACAGCGTTCTCCATATTTTTCAGCTCCTTTCAACCGTACCGAAACGTTACAATCACAACGCAAAGAACCTTCCTGCATATTCCCATCCGACACTTCCAAATAACGAACCAGTTGCCGCATTGCATTCATAAATACATCTACCTCTTGAGCTGACCGAAAATCTGGTTCTGTCACCGCTTCTAAAAGTGGAACACCAGCTCTATTTAAATCGATAAAAGTAGCATCAGGTGCTAAATCATGAATAGATTTACCTGCATCTTCTTCCATATGTATATGGTGCATCCGAATATGTCGAGTGCCTGCTTCAGTTGTTACGTCCATTCCGCCGCCAATAGCAATGGGCATTCTATCTTGGGTGATTTGATAGCCTTTTGGTAAATCCGCATAAAAATAATTTTTGCGGTCAAAGTTATTCGTTGGACTAATTTTAGCCCCCAATGCTAGTCCCAATTTAACCGCATATTCAATCTGCTTTTTATTCAATCTAGGCAAAGTCCCTGGGTGTCCCAAAGAAATGGTACTAATATGGGTATTGGGTGGCGCACCAAAACTAGCATCATCACCACAAAAGGCTTTACTCTTTGTGCCTAATTGTATATGTACTTCTAGGCCTATAACAGTTTCGTATTTATCGTAAACAGACATTTATTTAAGATTGCAAGGTTATGAGTTGAGGTGGTTTTAATGGCTTTCAAAAACCTCAGATTACGGGAGTGTAAAGGTAACTTAGCTATTTCTAGCGTGCAAGGTTTAAGAGAATATCTTGTAGCGCTTTCAAATTTACAAGTGGCTATAAATTTCAACATTCTTTGAAAAATCCCTCCGATTCATCAAAGCGATTTGTCAAAAATCATTTTCAAAAATTAACTACCAAAATGCTGCCAACCTTGCGCCTTAATCGGATGTATATTCCCACCTGTTGTATGCAGTTTTACGCCGTCTTTAGCATCTACTATATCTCCTATAATATATAAATCTGGTAAAAATTTCACTTTATCTATATCACTTGGCTTGATGGTAAATAATAACTCGTAATCTTCTCCCCCACTCAAAGCACAAGTAATAGGGTCTAGTTTAAATTTGAGTGCCTGCAATTGTGTATCATCGTGAATTGGCACCCCTTTTTCTTCTATAAATGCACCTACTTTTGATTGGGTACAAAGATGGAATAACTCGGAAGCCAAGCCATCAGAAACATCAATCATAGATGTTGGCACTAAATTATTTTTAGCAAATAATTCTATCGTATCCTTTCTAGCCTCTGGTTTCAATTGTCGCCCAACTAAATAATCTTGTCCTTCTAAATCTGTTTTTACACCGGGATTAGATTGGAATAACTGCTTTTCTCTTTCCAATAATTGCAACCCTAAATACGCAGCCCCCAAATCTCCTGTGACACAAATAATATCCCCAACTTTAGCCGTATTCCTGTAAACGATTTTATCCGCAGGTGCTTGACCTATCGCAGTCACACTAATGTATAACCCTTTCGGTGATGAAGTTGTGTCGCCGCCAATTAAATCCACCTTATACTTATCACAGGCTAATTGAACGCCTTCATAAAACTCCTCTAACGCTTCTACAGAAAAACGATTTGATAAAGCGATAGATAGCGTAATTTGTTTTGGGGTCGCATTCATCGCATAAATATCTGACACATTTACGACCACCGATTTATAGCCTAAATGCTTTAGTGGTGAATACATCAAATCAAAATGGATGCCCTCAACCAACATATCTGTAGAAACGACTGTTTGCAATTGGCCATTATAAATGACTGCCGCATCGTCTCCAATTCCTTTCACAGAAGAAATATTCTGTAGTTTTATATTTTTTGTCAGGTGGTCAATTAAACCAAATTCTCCTAATTTATTAACGTCTGTACGTTTTGTCTCTGCCATTCAACTTATTTTTTTAACGTCTCTTAAATCCTATTGCGGCGAATGAATTCGCCGATACGCAAAATTACAATATTATATTGGTTCTGCTTTAACCCATCATTAACTCCTAAACAATAAATATTCTCCTTCTGTTCGGTGTTTATTTTTTACTTTTGGGTATCTGACTAGAGTAGAGCGTAGAGAATAGAGAGTAGAGATTGCACGTTTCTACGCTCTACACTCTATTCTCTGCTCTCAAAACCAGTAAATATGAAATTAAAATCCGAGCAATTAGTCAAAATATATGGAAAAAGAACCGTCGTTAAAGGCGTTTCTGTAGAAGTGAATCAAGGCGAAATCGTGGGTTTATTAGGGCCAAATGGTGCTGGAAAAACAACTACCTTTTACATGGTGGTTGGGTTCATCAAACCCAATAATGGCAATGTATATTTGGACGACGAAGATATTACCAGCCTGCCCATGTATAAACGAGCGCAAAAAGGTATTGGTTATTTACCACAAGAACCTTCTGTTTTTAGAAAATTAACGGTAGAAGATAATTTGAAAGCGGTTTTAGAAATGACGAAATTAAGTAAAGCCGAACAAGCCGTCAAATTAGAAACGCTTATTGATGAATTTAACTTAGAAAAGGTAAGAAAAAGTAATGGCGATACTTTATCGGGTGGAGAACGCCGCCGAACAGAAATCGCCCGTGCTTTAGCAACGGATCCTAAATTTATTTTATTAGATGAACCCTTTGCGGGGATTGACCCCATTGCGGTAGAAGACATTCAAGAGATTGTCAATAAGCTAAGGACTAAAAATATTGGCATTCTAATTACGGATCATAATGTACAGGAAACCTTATCCATTACCGACCGAGCTTATTTAATGTTTGAAGGAAATATTTTAAAAGCAGGGACTGCTGAGGAATTAGCAGCGGATGAAATGGTTAGAAAAGTTTATTTGGGGAAGAATTTTAAATTGCGAAAAAAGGTTTAGTCCTAAAAATGGGAAATTATATTGTTTTTAGTCGCTATTTAATTAATTTAGCGCATCATTTTATTGGTAGCAAAGCCTTCAAGCTTTCCTGTCAAAGGTCTTTAGACCTGACTTTATTTGAATAATTTAGTGATTTAAGTCAATAATCGCCCGACCTAAAGGTCGGTGACCCGAAAGCCTAAAGGCTTTGCTACCAGTTGACGCTCAAAAATACCAATACGGATATTAATCTCAAGTCTTATTTTGAGAAAACCAGAACTACACAGACTTGAGAAAACGTACACCCATAAAGGTGAACTGGAAAGCACTTCCATTTGTTCGCCTTGTCCTTCCGTTAATGTTAGGTATTTTCCTAGCTGAAAAGATGGTATTTTATCATCCTATTCTTCTCGTACTTCTACTCTTTGCCTTTTTAGCCATTTTTTATTGTAGGCAAGTCAAAAAATCTTTTGTCAATAGATGGATTCCTTCTATTCCCATTCATCTATTCTTATTACTTGCTGGTTATTTGTTAACTTATTATCAGCATGAGCTTCGTCATCCTACCCATTTTCAAAAAAATATCCAAGCAGAAAATTATGTCATTGGCACAATCAAGAATATTCCAACTATCAAAAATCGTAAAATAAAAGTTGAATTATTAACACAGGCTATTGGGACAAATAGACAAAATCTAACTGTTTGTAAAGGACGTTTATTAGTTTATTTGAATCAAAATGATACGACCCCCCTACTAAATTATGGCGACCAAATCCTCTTAAAAAGTCGCCTTCAACCTATTCAGAAACCCAGTAATCCCAAAGCTTTTGACTACCGTCGCTATCTCTATTTTAAGCAGATTCATTTTCAAAGTTTTGTTCGTCAACAAAACTGGACCATACTAACTACCCATCAAGGTGCTCCTTTCTGGCTGACAATTAATAAGATTAGACATCACTACCTTCAAGTCCTCAAAAAATATATCCCATCCGATAAAGAAATGGCTATTGCCGCTGCTTTAATTTTAGGTTATAAGGCTACTTTAACACCCGAATTAAAAAATGCTTATTCCGAAACGGGTGCTATTCATGTTTTAGCGGTTTCAGGTCTGCATGTGGGGATTATTAGTGCAGTTTTATTGATGTTGCTCAATCTATTCCCCTTTCAAGGAACTACTTGGAATTGGTTAAAATTCATTGGCCTTTGTCTAGGCATATGGGGGTTTGCCTGTTTAACTGGTTTACCACCCTCCGTTAAAAGGGCGGCTCTTATGTTTACTTTTTTAAATATTGGCTTGCTCGTCCAACGAGACATTAATAAATATAATCTATTAGCTATTGCCGCTTTTTTTATTCTATTATTACATCCTTATGCGCTCTTTGATATTGGCTTTCAATTTTCCTTTTTAGCAGTTATAGGCATTATTTTTTTCGCTAAACGAATCCTCCAATTTTGGTCACCAACATCAAGATGGCTCTATGAAATTTGGAATTTAATGGTCGTCAGTTTTAGTGCCCAACTGACGATATTTCCTTTAATGCTATATTATTTTCATCAAATTCCTACTTACTTCTGGTTGTCTAGCTTATTTGTAGTGCCTTTAGCTGGCTTACTCATGAATTTAGGATTGTTATTGCTGCTTTTAAGTAGTGTCCATGAAATGCTAGCTGCTTATTTAGGTCAGTTTATTTCTTGGCTCATTTATGCCCAAAATTGTTTAATTGAGGGAATTCAACACTTACCGCTTCATCTGCTAACTGGATTTTGGATAAGTGAAGTAGAAGTCGTTTTATTTTATGGAGTTCTTTTGGGTATAGTGATGCTATTATTGACAAATAATGGCCGCTGGGTCATCATGGCGCTTTCTTGTATAGTCGTTGTCTCTTGTGTTCAATTGGGCACCAAACTTAATCAAATTCAACAACAACAAATTATCGTCTATGACCTTCCTAAAAAAAGTGCGATTGATTTTATTGACGGAGCAACGATTTATGCATTGGCAGATAGTTCTATCACGGAGAAAGACTATATTTACAATATACAAAGTAATCGTTGGGCAAATGGCATCAATGAAGTTATCCCAATCAAAAAGGAACGGATTCAAACCAGTAACTTTTTCAAAAAAGGAAATCTTTTTCAATTTTATGATACAAAATTAGCTATCATCAACCAAGCTTTACCAAAAAAGGAATCGATTCAAAAACGCTTAGTAACTGATTATCTAATTATTCAGCATAACCCTAAAATTAAAATAGCGGACTTGCTCCATTACTATGATTTTAAAACCATTATTTTTGATGGTTCTAATACTAGTTGGGCAACTAAACACTGGACAGAAAGTTGTCAACAATTAACTCTTCCCTATCATGATGTAAAACAGGATGGTGCTTTTGTAGTTAGCTTAAATGGTCAATAAAGGGCTTAGCGCATGGGGCAGAGGCGTGTAAAAAAATAAATAGCGGAAAACCTTAAGGATTATAAAGGACAAATTTTCGAGTACAAATAGGGATATCCTTTGCCCTATACCCAATGCACTTTGCTAAATAGAAACAAACAAAGTTTTTAATGTCACTTCTGTCAGCACTCCGCTGAAAATGTTTTTAATAGTATTTCTCCTAAAATTAGTCGATTATATCTGCAATATTTCTCCAATTTATGCATTTTTACAGTACAACTATTTTACCCGATGGTTGTCTTTTAAAAAACGACTATATTTTAGACTGTTATTATTTTTACCCGAAATTAGTAGGAGTACAAAGCTTTTACGACTAAAAAAGGTGGTTACGTTTGTATCCGCCCGACTGTTTTCAAATTTATTTACAAACTGAAGTTGTTCACCCGACTTCCTAAAACCTCTTTTAATCATGAAAAAGCAACTCCAATCGTTAGGGTGCTTATTCCTATTCGCCCTTTTCTCGACCATGCCTTTACAGGCCAACCCAGACAATAACTACCCAAACGTTAAGACGCTCAGAACAGAAATTATGGCTTTGATAAAAAAGCCTGATTTAAGTACATTGGACAACAAAGAAGAAATCGTTAAACTTAGTTTTCTTGTGAATACCAATAAGGAAGTGGTCGTCGTAGACGCCAATACCCAAAATGATTTTTTAGAAGCGTATATTAAGGAAAATTTGAATTATCAGCAGATAAAAACAGATTATGTACAGTTGAATAAAATTTATCACATCAAATTGGTGTTTAAGAAGAAAAGATAATTGCTTCTCTGCTTAAAGCAGTAAGTAAGTTTAGATATAATTTTGTTTTTGACCTTATTAGGGAGCGTGTAATTACAGACGCTCCCTTTTTCATGCCCTTTTCCAAAGAATTCTATCAAAATTTCACTAAAATAATTTAGGAATGCCGAAATTGCAGTTCTTTTTAATTTCAATCCTTCACTCATTCAATTCTTAGTTTGAGATACTTTTCAGAATTAGCTTATAACGGCACCAATTATTGTGGCTGGCAAATACAACCCAATGGTGTTACTGTACAAGAAAAGGTGGCCGCTGCTTTTTCTACGATCTTAAGAACCCCAATAGCCGTTCACGGTTGTGGTCGAACGGATACTGGCGTACATGCTAGTCAATTTTTTATTCACTTTGATTATGATGGCGAGTTCCCAAGGGGCTTTATTATTCGGATAAATAAATTTTTACCAAAAGATATCCTTATTAAAAGCGTTTTCGAAGTCGAACCTGACGTTAGCACTCGCTTTGATGCCTATTATCGAAGTTATGAATACCATATTTCTTTTCATAAAAGTCCTTTTCAGTTAGAGACGGTTCTTTATTACCCTTATGGGAAAAACTTAGATGTAGAAAAAATGCAAGCCGCCGCAGCCTTATTATTAAATTATAAAGACTTCTTTCCTTTTTGTAAAGCACATTCTGATGCCAAAACGATGGTCTGTGACATGCACCGCGCAGAATGGGTATTTGACGAAAAAACAGAACAGTTAGTTTTTCATATTTCTGCGAATCGTTTTCTACGAGGGATGGTCCGTTTGATTGTAGGCATGTGCTTAAATATAGGGCGTGGTAAATTAGTGTTAGCAGATGTAAAAGAGGCGATGGACCAACAAGTTCGATTGAAAAAAGATTTGAGTGTGGAGGCGAGAGGTTTATTTTTGACGGAAGTGAGGTATCCTTTTTTAGATGCTTAAGTATTAGGCTAAAATGAACTAGCATCTTTTTTGCTACATAGTCGCCTAGTAAAAAGCACCTAGTGAACATAATTTTACGTTAGATAATCAGAAAGAAAATTGATAATTTGAAAAGAAGTCAGATGTCAGACCGTTTATTAAATAAACTGTCAGAAGTCAGAAATCACCCAATTAAATTACTGGATTTCAGGTATTTATACTAAGTAAATCTGACTTCTGACAGAAAATTTCAATTTTCGGTCTGACTTCTGACCTCTAAAGATTATCATTTTATTACCTGACGCTCTAGTATTAGATAACTATTTTAGTAGCAGGATAAAATAAATTAACTAAATAATGAAAGCAGTATTAATCAAAAAAGCTGGCGCACCTGAAAATTTGTATATAGGTGATTGGGAAACACCTCAACCAAAACCGCAGGAGGTATTAGTGAAAGTAAAAGCAACGGCCTTAAATCGTGCAGATACCATGCAGCGAAAAGGCATGTATCCGCCACCTCCCGGCGCAAGCCCCATTTTAGGCTTAGAAATAGCAGGAGTTATTACAGCAATAGGAACAGATGTTACGGAATGGAAAGTAGGGGACAAGGTTTGTGGATTAATCGCTGGCGGTGGCTATGCAGAATATGCCGTTATTCCAGCCAGTCAAGTTTTACCGATTCCTGCTAATTTATCTTTTGAAGAAGCGGCTGGAATTCCAGAAGTATTTTTAACTGCTTTTCAGGCAATTAACTGGATAGGACAACTACAACGAGACGAAAGCATTTTAATCCATGCAGGCGCAAGTGGAGTAGGTACAGCAGCTATTCAAATTGCTAAAGCGATTGGGGCAAAAGTATTTGTGACTGCTTCTAAAGGAAAACATGCAACTTGTTTAGCATTAGGCGCTGAAAAAACCATTGATTATAAGACTCAAAATTTCCAAGAAGCAATTTTAGCCTATACTGATGGAAAAGGCGTCGATATGCTGATAGATTTTATTGCTGCACCTTATTTACAGCAGAATTTAAATTCTATGAATTTTGATGGCCGAATTGTCATCCTTGCTTTAATGGGTGGATTGGTTGCTCCGGATGTGAATATGTTGCCTATCTTATTTAAACGAATTCGAATTCAAGGGTCTACTCTGCGAGCTAGGTCTTTAGACTAT
>CALFWI010000264.1 GCA_937928615.1 uncultured Saprospiraceae bacterium
AGTCTATAAAGAGAGCTTTAAATGTTTTGATGATTATGCCATAATAAATTACCAGTCAAATTCAATGGTGGATTTTAATATTCCTGATGATAATATGATTTATGGAATTGGCACTTTGATATATAGAATATCGGATAAAAAAGTTTTTGAAATTTATAGTCACTCCAACGAAGAAGAACAAATAATGAAGATTCTAGGGAAAAATTAACTGTCTAAAATACCAATAATTACAATTCAACCCATGTCCAATTCTGAAAAAAATCCTTGGGAAATCACCAAAAGTAGCACCGCTTATGACAATCCGTGGATAAAAATCACGCATAACGAAGTCATCAATCCATCTGGGAATGAAGGTATTTATGGCGTTGTCCATTTTAAGAATTATGCGGTAGGTGTTTTGCCATTAGACCGTGATTTAAATACGTATTTAGTCGGACAATATCGTTTTCCATTAAATGCTTATTCTTGGGAAATTCCAGAAGGAGGTTGTCCTGAAAGTACTGATATTTTAGCTACTGCCAAACGGGAATTAAAAGAAGAAGTAGGGTTAACAGCCAATATATGGACTCCTTTATTAACCATGCATTTATCGAATTCTGTGAGTGATGAAATAGCACATCTTTTCATTGCACAAGACCTCACCCAAGGAATATCCACACCAGAAGAAACAGAAGATTTAGTCGTCAAAAAATTACCTTTTGAGGAAGTCTATCAAATGGTTATGGATGGGGCAATCACCGATTCTATGTCCGTTGCAGCTATTTTGAAGGCGAAGATTTTGATAGAAAAAGGAGATATTAAATAGACTTTATTCTAAAGAGTTTAGTACTTCCAGAACTTGGAGTTCTGGAAGCACTTCTTAGACGATTTATTTTAGCATAAACACTAATAAATAGGACAGAAATGTTATAAAAAATAATCCGTTGAAAGCAATCATACCCAACGGATTATTTTTTAGTTGACGCTGTAAATACTTACGCTTCCTACCCTACTCCACAATAACAATTGGTCTAGCTTGAATATCTTCATTTGTCTTCAATACCAAATAATACATCCCCTTTAAGTCTTGCGTTGGTAAATAAGTAATAGTAGCCATTCCTTTATTCCGCCATTCTTCTTTTATAATTCGTTCTATTACTTGCCCATTCAAATTATAAATTTCTAAAGAAACAATCGAAGCTTGTGGTAAATGAATACGGATATTTGTTTGTTGATTAAATGGATTTGGGGCAATGTCCATTTCTAAATTAGTCAATGAAAAATTGTCTTTTAAAGGTTGTGTTAGTCTATCGGTATTCACATTTTCGTTGAAAACATTTTCCGCATCAATACATTCCGTAGTAATTTTGGCTTCAAAATTAGCCCCTGGTTCTGCATCAAAACCAGGTTGTAAGTCAATACTATTCCCAGCATAAAAACGAACCGCTTGATTTGTTTGAATAGTTACATTTTCCTTAGTGCTAATGGTTTGACTAGCAGTATATAATTCATTGGTTAGATTTGTATTTTCTAGTAGAACAGTTGCTTCTTCAAAATTCATTTCCTGGTTAGTAACCAAACCATCTTTACATATATCCATTGTACAAAAATCTCCATCATCTATCGTTAACTGGCTACACGAGCAACCGTCCATTCCTACTCTTTCCCCATTAGGGGTATCTGGACAATTATCTTGACAATCTACAATCCCATCATCATCTGCATCGGTTGTAATTTCATCAATACTGCCATTATTATCATTGTCTAAATCATCACAAATTTCTGGGGCGTTGGGATAAGCATTGGCAGCAGTATCATTAAAATCTGTATTATCTAGCACATAACCCGCTGGTGCAGTTGCACAGGCTGCGTTAGTCATTGGTTCATTTGGGTCTCCAAAACCGTCTCCATCGACATCTTTATATAAAGTAAGGTTATCAATTTTCAATATTTCTACTTCTGCCAAAGTTAAGAAATGTTGAATATTTAGCTGAATGCGTATATATCTTGCCGACTGATTGAGGGAAATAGTATTAACTAGATTAGGCGCTTCCGTAAAATGCAAAGTAGTTACTTCATTCTGTGCCAATACATCCGCTAAAGTTGTGGAAACAAACGGAGTTTCCGATAAAAGCACATAGTAATCAGCAAGTCTATTCTTACAACAATCACTTCGATTATGGATATTGACTTGATTAATCAATTCGATAGTCCCCAAATCAATTTCCCACCAAGCGTTTTCATCAAATTTGGTAGAAGTCACAGAGCCATTACCTGCGTCTCCGTCTGTATTTCCATCAACTGCTCTATCTGGTCCAGCATCATCTTTAATAGAAGATTGGCTCACCGTTTTGCCAAGTGCAATATTCGTCATCGAAGTACCTGCTGGGATTTGCCCTATACAATTACAAAAATCATCAACGGTATCATTAATCGTACAAGGATTCCCATCATCACAAGGCATTCCTTTTTCTGGCCCATTGGCACAAATATCATTCGCATCACAAACACCATCTAAGTCCGCATCTTGTTCCACAGGTGCATCTAAAGTAGCAGGATTACAATCATCATCAATGCCATTGCAAGGTATTTCTGTAGGCGTAACGCTACCTGTATTTCCACCTACACAAGTACCACAATTATCAAGGTAAGCAGTGCCACCCCATTCATTATTACAATCCAATTCACAAGGAGATTTACCCGTATTTCCTTCCACACAAATGTCACATTCGTCTAAATAAGCTAAACCATTAGCATCTCCATTACAATCAATTGGTGTAAAATCTCTGCCAATGACATCTACTTCGGCAATGCCTA
>CALFWI010000265.1 GCA_937928615.1 uncultured Saprospiraceae bacterium
TTTAACTTTCCCTGGGCGGATTGGGATGTGGCCTGAGATTACGGTGATTGAGTTGGAGCGGGAGGTTTAGGTTTTTGACGTTGTTTGGCAAAAACATTAAAGGCAAACAGCTTCATTTATTACAAAGGTAAGGGCGTCCCATATGAAGGAGATTGGATACCAGAAGCTAGTTTCTTAGTTGTTGACTTATCCAAAAAAGCAGCAATTGAAATAGACCAACAATATGGTCAAAAAGCTATTGTTTGGGGGCAAGTTGATACCCCAGCAGCATTACTTTTCTGCCTGCCCAATTAGCCCAAGCCCCCTTCCCATTAACCCCATCGTCCCCAAATATTTCCATTTTAGCCCATTTGGTTTTGGCAAATTGCTTCTTAGTAGCGCGACTACTAAATTGGTTTATATCGTTGTTTAGGGATAAAACCAGTTAGTTTATTTTTCGATGAATTTTAACAGTTTTGTCGCCCTAAATAACGAAAGAACACCCCTTAAAAAATGGAAAGATGAAAAAAAAACACCTCTGCTTAATCCTTTTCTTATCTTATTGCTACCAAAGTTATGCGCAAAGCAAACATACCCTTTTCCTTAATACAGGTTATGCTTTTAATGATGATATTGAATTGAAAGAATCCCTGATTCGAAAATCTAAAGGATACAGTATCGACTTAGGGTTTACTTATCGCTTTTTTACTCGAAAACAATTTTCTTCAGAAATTGGTTTTTCTGGAAAAACTATTTTTGCAACAGGGAGTTTACTCGCAAATACTTTTCACGCAACAACTTTCCGAATAACTGCTCCTTTAAAATTCACTTACCTTTTGCCTAGGACTAATTTTGCTTTTACGAGTGGGTTCATTTTTCAAAATAACGTTGACTTTACGGAATTTGATTTTAGGCTAAGAGATAAATATGCTTGGCGGGTCAATTACTTATTGGAGGTTAGATATGCCTTAAATCAACAAATTAATTTAACGCTTGCTTGGCATAGTAATTTACGAAATATTCCCAATCCTTACTTTATTAACGACCCCAAAATGGCGATTGTCATTGGTGTGACTAAAGCCATTTATTTTAACAAAAAGAAAAATAAAAAACCATGAAAAAATTAACGCCTTTCTTCCTTTTAGGATTACTCATTAGTTGCTCTACTTTTAGTGAAGATTTAGATGTAGCATTGACCACTAATGCCTTTTCAACTATTGAGACAGGTTTACCGATTGTTAATATCATAACTAATGAAGCAGATTTTGAGCAATTATTAGCACAACCAGAGGTTGACTTAGAAATAGAGGGAGCGTTTAATCTGTACCGAGATAAACAATTAGTTATTTCAGATAAAGCCATTGAAGTGAGTATAAAAGGAGGTTTTTCTACAAAATTTTCGTTAAAATCCTTAGGGATAAAATTTGAGAAAAAATATGATAATACCGACCGCTCTTTAATCAATCCAGCACAAGTACTTCCACATCATACTATTGACAAAATCAAAGCGATTAGGTTAAGGAATTCTGGTAGTGATTTTAGAAATACGATGTTAAAAGATTTAAGTATGACGCAGTTGGCTATTAATGCCAATTTGGAAGTAGATTTAACCTATGGAGAACCTACCCTAGTATATGTAAATGAGGAATTTTATGGTTTGATGAATTTGAGAACAGAAGCAAATACCAATGGCATGGCAGGTCTAAATGGTGTAAAAAAAAGTGCTATTACTTTAGCAAAAATCACTACGTTAGCCTTCCTTAAAAAAGATGGTGATTTTGACCGAATTGACCGCTTTGTCGCTGCTATTAACGAGCAAGATATCGCCTATATAAAATCAGAATTAGATGTAAACAGTTTTATTGATTATATGATTTTTGAGTCTTACTTGGGCAATACGGATTGGCCACATAATAATGCTCGATTTTATGCGGTCAATGATGGGCCATTTAGGTTTGTGCTTTTTGATTTAGATAAAGTGGCTTGGTTAAGCATGCATAAATCGCCTTTAGCTATTATTGATAATAAACAAAAGAAAAATATGTTGACGGATTTATTTTTTTTGCTTTATTCAGAGACCGCTTTTCAGCAAGCATTTTGGAATAGGTATCAATTATTGCTAGAAAAGGGCGTATTTTCTTTTGAGCAACTTAAAACAATTGTAGCCCATAATACGCAACAAATTGAGTCAGCCATGCCCTTACAAATTGCTCAGCATAATAGTCCTAATTCCATGATGCAATGGCAAGTTGAAGTAGAGAAATTGTTGCTTTTATTTCAGGAAAGAGAAACCGTTGTGCAGGAGTTTGTTAGGAGTTTATAGTGTTTAGATTTCGTTAAAAATTTTGACCATAGCCCAGTTATGCTAAAAATTTTTGCCTCCGATAAATCGGAGCAGGCTTTGCTAAATAAAATTTGCGTAGCTTATTCATTTCTAAATCCCTAGATTTACTAAATTCTAAAAATTTAGCAAATCGGACTTTTCGGAGTAAGCTCAACAATTAAAAGGAGCTATAAACAACAAAAGGCATCCCCAAAATGAATGGAGATGCCTTTTTATTTTATCTTAGCAAATGAGCAACTAATTACTGGTAACTAGTCACCAAACTTGCTCCGTAACTTGTCCCGGATTTTATCGGAGTCACCAATCCTATTGATACTCTTCAATATCTTCAAACTGTGCGGCACGAGCTTGTTGTGCATCGTGTTGTGCTTGCGTCGTCACCCACAGTTCTTTGTAATGTTTCATTCCTGTACCAGCAGGAATCTTCTTACCAACAATAACGTTTTCTTTCAATCCTTCTAAGAAATCACGCTTCGCACCGATGGCAGCAGTACTTAGTACTTTTGTTGTTTCCTGGAACGATGCCGCAGAAATCCAACTGGCTACCCCTAAGGAAGACTTTGTGATACCTTGTAATAAAGGACTAGAAGTTGCAGGAACCGCATCTCGGAACTTACAGATAGAACGATCATTACGTTTCAAGTAAGAATTTTCTTCTCTAATTTGACGTAAAGTCACTAGCTGTCCTGGACGTAATTTGCTAGAATCACCACTATTAGTGATGAATTTCTTATCAAAAATCCAGTCATTCTGCGCTAAGAAATCGTATTTCTCAACTGCTTCTCCTTCTAAGAAAGTCGTATCGCCAGCATCTTCGATTTGTACTCTACGCATCATTTGACGCACGATTACTTCGATGTGCTTATCATTAATCGTAATACCTTGAGAACGATATACTTCTTGTACCCCGTTCACTAAGTAATACTGTACCGCAAAAGGTCCTTTAATTTGTAGGATATCTCTTGGTGCAGTAGATCCATCAGATAATTGTGTACCTGCTCTTACGAAGTCACCTTCTTGAACTAAGATATGCTTAGATAAACCAACTAGGTATTTTCTTCTTTGCTCATCCTTAGAGGTTACAATAACTTCTCTATTACCTCGCTTGATTTTACCAAAAGCAACAACACCATCAATTTCAGAAGTTACTGCTGGATTAGATGGATTTCTA
>CALFWI010000266.1 GCA_937928615.1 uncultured Saprospiraceae bacterium
TAAAGCCATGTCCAAACATGCCATTTTTGAGGATATGATTTATTCGGAAGATCATGGGCAAATTGCCGATTGGGTGCCTTTAATGATGGAAAATCGAGTGCATAAACATAAATTATCCACTACTCGAATGGATATTGGTACGGATGTTAATTTCGGTGCGATTACTAGAGGGATGATTAGCTATTTGGAGCAATTAGATGGTGTAGAAGTTCATTTAGGGCATGAAGTACAAGATTTAACCCATTTAAAAGATGGTTCTTGGAAGGTAGATATGGAAGATTTAGATTCAGGGGACGAAGTGGACGTCTATTCCAAATTTGTTTTTATTGGTGCAGGTGGTGGTTCCTTAACTTTATTGGAAAAATCAGACATCCCAGAAGGGAGAGGGTACGGTGGTTTTCCTGTTAGTGGACAATGGTTAAAATGCAATAATCCTGAAGTTATTAAAAAACATAGTGCCAAAGTTTATGGCAAAGCAGCAGAAGGAAATCCGCCTATGTCTGTTCCTCATTTAGATACCCGTTGGATGGATGGGGAACAAGGGTTATTATTTGGGCCTTATGCTGGATTCTCTACTAAATTTTTAAAAAATGGGTCTTATTTTGATTTACCTTTTTCTATAGAAATGCATAATATTTGGCCGATGTTAAAGGCAGGTATTAATAATATTGGTTTGACTAAATATTTAATCAATCAAGTCATTCAATCTCCAGAAGAACGTTTTGCTTTTTTACAGTCTTATTACCCAGATGCCAAAATGGAAGACTGGGAATTAAAAATTGCAGGACAACGGGTACAAATTATTAAGAAAGATGAAAAAGAAGGCGGACGACTGCAATTTGGTACAGAAATTGTTTCTTCTGCCGATGGGTCTTTGTCTGCTTTATTAGGTGCTTCTCCAGGAGCATCAACTTCTGTTTCTATCATGTTAAATGTATTAGAAACATGTTTTCCCAAAGAAATGAAGTCTAAAAAATGGCAAAAGACTTTAAAAACCATGATTCCAACTTATGGGGTTTCTTTAAATAATCGACCAGGATTATTGCGCAAGATTCGAAGCTGGACTAGTGAAATTTTGAAATTGGTTGATTAATCCATCATTATTTTAATACGTGGTTATATTATTCATCCGTGTTCTTAAATTAACACGGATGAATAATATCACGGAATTTGATGTAAAAACTACATTCCCCCTCCATTTAATTTATTACACACTAAAAAAAATATATATTCGTTAATAGAAAACAAAAACACTTCAACCTATTTCCTCCTCAAAACAAAAACTCACCAAGCAAAACTCATAACATATTAAAACTTTTTAAATACATAAGCGTATTTAATACTTATCTAACCAATTTATTAAATAAATTTGATTCACAAATGAACCAAGACGATTTCATTAAGCTTCATGGCCTGCTTGCCAAACTAGATGTAGTTGCACACAAAGCTGCAACAATTGATGGCACTTTTAAAAAATACCATACTGGTTCTATTGAAAAATTAAGAGATTTACCTGTACATTTACGACAGTTAGAACAAGGTTTAAAAACGGCAAAAATGGTCCCCAGTACTTACTAGAAAATAACTACTCGTACCTAAAGAAAAAGGTGATTTCGTTGAAACGGAATCACCTTTTTTTGTATAAATTAAGTAGTTGGACAAAAATAAGTTAACCACTAAAAAAGGTTGCTGGTTAGGACTTTTAGTCCGACACCTCTATTTTCTTGTCTCTGGCAAGTCTTATTAGTTGAATGATTAAAAGATAGCTGCTCCACACTCGCCAAGCCTGCACCGATTCATCGGTGAGGCGAGCTAATAAAGGTGTCGGATTACAAATCCTAACCAGCAGCTATCTAATAATTTAAAAGTTGTTTGTTTATTTTGTCTCTCTACTTATCTGATAAAAAATAGAGACCTAGAGCGTCGTCAGTTTTTCACCTAACGTGCTACGATTAAACATATTCTTCACTAGAATGCCCATGAATTAACACCTCCAACAAATCTTGTGCAAATTCATACGTCTCCATAAGCTGACCTAAGGGAATCGGCTTTCGTTTGATATAAAAAAGGATATAACTTCCATTGGCTTCCATCCAAATATGCTTTTGTTCTGCCATTAAGTCTACAAATTCTTCATTCAGTTCATATTTTAGATGCTCCGCATTGGGTGCATATATATGATAGGCCTTATGAAAATGAGCGACTTCTGGAAATAACAACCGTTGTTTTCCAAAAAAAGCTTTCATTTTGTGCAAATTACTTTTGGGTCGAATAAGCATTTCACTAAAATTCCATTGAGGTAAATAAAATTCAATCACCGTAGTTGTCCTCGTTTTGGAATCTCCAAAATAGGCATAATCATAAATTCTAGTTTTTAACGAACTGTTTCTTTCTGTTTTGTACAATACGCTTTTTAATCTTTTCCCTCTTTTCCCTTTAAATAATTGAAATCCTTTGACCCCTATTTCTTGGTTACCAAAACGCTCTCTATCCTTCAGTTCAAAACCTTCTGCTTCCGCCAATCGTCGAAACGCAAGTACTCTATCATCCTGCCATATCGTATTTTTTAAATCATCAAATATTTCTCTCATAAATAGCTATTCTAACTCGATTTTAATTTTTACGACTGTTTTTTAATTTTATTCCCAACGGACTCGCCCGCATGCGCAGGCGTACTGGTTTATTAACCCAACGGATTATCATTACGCCCCTTATCTTTTTAATCTTACCAAAACTAAAATTAACTATTTTATTTCATTTTTGTGAAGTCAAAGCAAGAATTATCAATCATTTTCCTCATATTTGCACACGTTTTATTCAGGCTTAGACTTTTTAAATTATTCAACAACTTAAAAGTCAACCTAAAATTAATTGTCAATAACCTATAAATTATGTCAAATAACCTATTAGCAGGTAAAAAAGGAATTATTTTCGGCGCTTTAGATGACAAATCTATCGCTTGGAAAGTGGCAGAAAGATGCGTAGAAGAAGGCGCTCAAATTACCTTAACCAATGCACCTGTCGCTTTACGATTTGGTAGTTTAAATGAATTGGGCGAAAAATTAAATGCGGAAATTATTGGTGCGGATGCTACCAATATGGAGGATTTAGAAAATCTATTCACTAAATCTATGGAGGTGCTTGGTGGAAAAGTTGATTTTGTCCTTCACTCGATAGGTATGTCTTTAAATGTTCGAAAAAAGCGAGATTATACCAATATTAAGCACGAATGGATGCTCAAAACTTTTGATATTTCTGCCATGTCTTTCCATAGAATGATGCAAGTCATGTGGAAAATGGATGCCATCAATGATTGGGGGTCTATTTTAGGTTTAACCTATATGGCAGCGCAAAGAACTTTCCCCGACTATAATGAAATGGCAGAATCTAAAGCTTTATTAGAATCTTATGCTAGAAGTTTTGGATATCATTTCGGCACCGCTAAAAAAGTAAGGGTCAATACTGTTTCTCAATCTCCAACTTGGACGACTGCAGGTAGTGGTGTGAAAGGGTTTGATAAATTCTTTGGCTATGCGGATAAAATGTCTCCACTTGGAAATGCTTCGGCAGAAGCTTGCGCCGATTATTGTGTGAGTATGTTTTCTGACTTAACCAAAATGGTAACGATGCAGAATTTATTCCATGATGGTGGTTTTTCTTCTATGGGGATGAATCCTGCTGTTTTTGAGGAGTAAGTATAAAAGGTATAATATATTTAAATAATGAACAAAAAAGATTTTATCGTACAATTAGTTACGATAAAATCTTTTTTTATTAATTATATAATATCTTTTTCATCGATTTAATATGTCACAAATTACACAAAATTCATTTAAAAAATCAATAAATCTCGATTAATACACTTTTTTTTCAATACTTATTATAGCGCATCAGTAAATAAAATGCTAAAAATCCGTTGTTGAAAAGATAGATAATCAGAAAGAAAATTGATAATTTGAAAAGAAGTCAGAAATCACCCAATTAAATTACTGGATTCCAGGTATTTATACTAAGTAAATCTGACTTCTGACAGAAAATTTCAATTTTCGGTCTGACTTCTGACCTCTAAAGATTATCATTTTATTACCTGACGCTCTAGATACTTTAAAACAATGGGTTTTTAAATTATTATAAATTAACAAAATAATAAATATAACTCTTTGAGTTATCCCACCTTATATCAAGTATTAACCTGACGCTCTATCTAGTAATAGATTGAGCTAATGCTTTAATAGACTTAACTTAATCAAATCTCAGAACCTATACCAATGATAAAATAGTTCGAATACACATCCAAAGCCCATCTCAATTTTCATCTACAAAATCTAACCTTTTACCACCTATTTCAGGTCACTTATAACCATTTAAGTTATTTATAATAAATTATCCATAATCTATTTCCAATCAAATGCCCTGTCACAAATCTAAATAACTATTATCGGTGATTGGTAAACTTGGCAAGTCTTTTGTTATAGGTATATTGGCCTTTAATGATTCTCTCTATTGCGGTAAAGTCTTCTTGATAGGAGACTTTACTTTTTTTTTGGGAGCACTTCTCTCTTAGGTAAAGGCTTTTTATTTTTTTCAGCGGAAGGCTGCTCTTTTTCCTCTACTTTTCTTTTTATCTTCAATTTATTCAGTCTTTCAATTACCTTTCCATATATTAGCTGCAATTTTTCAGGGTCTCTTTTCAATTGTTGATATTCTGGTTCAAAAACATCCTTCGATACTTCATGGATTTCTAATATTTGGCCTAAATATACCTGTACCATACTATCTCTTAAAGAAAGGGATAAATGCTGTGTGGCAGATTCTGAAACATGTATATCCGTTATAATATTGGTTAATTTTTCATCTGTTAGTTGATAAGCTGTTTCTTCTTTTGTACAACTACTCGCTTCTACTAAAAGCGCCAAAAACAGTACCCATTGAAAAATTATTCGCATTCCTTTTCGCATTAAAAATTTAATTAATAGTGACGGGCGCAATTGGGATTTGTCCCTATTATGCCCATAAGCGACTCAGTACGCTACCCTACTAAAATTATTTTACAATTTTTGCCCGAGTTGCGCAGCAGTGTAAGGCGGTAATATTCATTTTTAGTAAAGTAGCGTAGTGAATCGATTAATTCTAAAGTAAAAATAGGTTAATTCTAAATTTTACTATTAATTTTGACCAACTATAACCCATTATTAACACCTTAACTATGCAAGATTCTGTAGCCATCACTTCAAACTTTATTAGTGGACAACTAGCAAATGGTCAAACCAGACATCTAGACATTATCAGTCCTGTCGATGGTCAGCTTTTATCCAAAGTAGGTTTATCTAATTCCCGTGATTTAGAGACTGCTGTAAATGCTGCAAAAAAAGCATTCCCCAATTGGTCTCAACGTACCTTAAAACAACGGGTTCAAGTTTTCTATAATTTCCGACAGTTACTCATTGATAATTTAGAAGTATTGGGTCGAATGATTCATCTAGAAAATGGTAAAACGGTTGGAGAAGCGAAAGCAGAAGTGATGAAAGGGATAGAATTAACGGAATTTGCTTGTTCCTTACCTCAATTTATTAATGATGAAATTCAGATAGTTAGTCAAGGTATTGAATGTAGAACGACACATGTTCCCGTAGGCATTGTGGCTTCTATTACTCCTTTTAATTTCCCAGCAATGGTGCCTTTATGGACAGTTCCTAATGCCTTGGCGCTTGGAAATTGTATGATTTTAAAGCCTTCTGAAAAGACGCCGATGGCTGCCTTAAAAATAGCGGAGTTATTGACTAAAGCTGGACTTCCAGATGGGGTGTTTAATGTCGTCAATGGCGATAAAGAAATTGTAGAAGCTATCTGCGACCATCCCGATATTGAAGCGGTTTCCTTTGTTGGGTCAACGAAGGTAGCTAAACTTGTCTATAAAAGAGCCACTAGTCAATTAAAAAGATGTATGGCAATGGGTGGTGCTAAAAATCATTTAATTGTCCTACCTGATGCGTCCTTAGAAATGGCAGAGAATATTGTGGCTTCTATGGCTGGTTGTGCGGGACAACGATGCATGGCAGCCTCCGCAATGGTGGCTGTGGGGAATACAGATAAAATGATTCAACGCATTTGTGAAGAAGCTAAAAAATGGGAAGCAGGCAATAATTTAGGGTCGGTCATTTCTATAGCCGCTAAAAAACGAATTGAAGGGTATATCACCGAAGCAGAAGCAATGGGCGCAAAAGTCTTGGTGGATGGTAGAAATACTGTTCCGAAAGGCAAAGAAAATGGCGCTTATGTCGGCGTAACTATATTAGACCAAGTCACTCCAGACATGAAAATAGCCCAAGAAGAAGTTTTCGGTCCTGTCCTAGTGATTATGCGCACCAATGATATTGACGAAGCTATTCGCATCGAAAATGCCTCTAATTATGGCAATGCGGCCTCTGTCTTCACCCAAAATGGTAGTTTAGCCAATTATATTATGGATAACGTAAGTGCAGGCATGGTGGGCGTCAACGTCGGGGTACCTGTGCCAAGAGAACCTTTTTCTTTTGGTGGCTGGAATGAAAGCCGATTTGGGGTCAATGACATTACAGGTAAAAGCTCGATTTCCTTTTGGACAAAAATTAAAAAACGTACAACTAAATGGAATGCGGAGGATTGGCAGGATTGGATGTCTTAGCGGTTGCCAGTTTTCGGTTGCCAGTTGATTCTAGGCAGTATTGACAAATAGGTTTCTAATTTAAGGACGATTTTATCGTTTAGCATTTCTACCTGTCGGTAGACAGGCATCGTTCATCATTAAAAAATCCCAAATCTATGAAATTAAAAGGTAAGTTATCGCTCAAAAAGCTCAAAAAAATGGTCAAAAAAGAGACCATTGAAACCATTATTGTGGCCTTCACAGACCATTATGGTAGAATGGTTGGTAAACGTTTTGATGCAGAATTTTTCCTAGAGTCCGCAGTCGAAGATGGTACGCATAGTTGTAATTATCTGTTGACGACGGACATGGACATGGAACCAGTAGCAGGATACGATTTTGCCAATTGGGAATTAGGTTATGGAGACTTTCATTTAGTGCCAGATTTAAATACTTTAAGAATTGCGGATTGGTTAGATAAAACGGCTTTAGTCATTTGTGATGTCAAAGATGAAAAAACCCATGACTGGGTGGACATTGCTCCAAGGTCTATTTTACAGCAACAACTAAAACTGGCAAACGATACTGGCTTTCAATGTTTTGCAGCTTCTGAGTTAGAATATTATTTATTTGAAAATAATTACCGCCAAGCTTTTGAACAGCATTATCACGACTTGAAACCAGTTGGTTGGTATTTTGAGGATTATCATATTTTACAGGGTACTCGAACTGAACATTTTACCGCAGCTGCTCGTAAACATTTGAAAAATTCTGGTGTTCCTGTCGAAAATTCAAAAGGAGAATGGGGCTTGGGGCAGCACGAATTGAATGTTCGCTATGCCGAAATTTTGGAAATGGCCGATCGGCATACGGTCTATAAACAATGCCTAAAAGAATTAGCCGACAAAATGGGTTTGGCAGTGACTTTTATGGCGAAATACCACGAGGATAGAGCGGGTTCTAGTTGTCATATTCACATTAGCCTTTGGAAAGATGACGAAAATGCTTTTGCAGGTGATAAAACTTTTGGTCCAATTCAAGGGTCGGATATTTTCCAATGGTTTTTAGGTGGTTGGATAGCCAATGCTCCAGATGTGATGCCTTTTTATGCTCCCACTATTAATTCCTATAAAAGGTACGTGGAT
>CALFWI010000267.1 GCA_937928615.1 uncultured Saprospiraceae bacterium
TAAATGTCAATCAAAGCACGCAACCTTTTGTTTATGAAGGACGCTTATTAGGGCCAATTTTTATTAGTACCCCACAACAATATCAATCTGCTGGTATTTTCATTGGAACGGGCGACCAATCCAATTATTTTAAGGTGGTGGTGAATGGAAATGGCGCAACTACAGGTATTCAAATTTTATATGAAGAGTCTGATGCCGTTACTAGCAATCAACAAGTCAATATCAATAATATTGGATTTGAGGCGGAAGTGCGGCTGTTGATACAAGTCACCCCTGCAACAGGGCAAGTGCAAGTACAATATGCCATTGGAAATGGCGCGCCGCAGAATGTTGGCCAGCCTGTTCAACTGCAAGGCAATGTCTTAAATGCCCTACAAAGCAATCAAAGTTTGGCAGTTGGTATTATTAATACGTCAATTAGTTCAACTTCAACTTTCAATGCGACTTATGATAATTTAAGTGTAAAATTTAGTGGAAATAATCCACCATCAAATACAGGTAATTGGGTCAATATTGATAATGGCACGTCCTGTAGTAGTTTTGGACAACCAGGGAGTTGCGCGCAGGGTCGGCACGAAGCAGCTTATGTTCAAGTTGGGAATAAATTTTACTTAGTAGGTGGTCGAGAAAACGATAGTAATGTAAATATTTATAACCCAGCGACTGATAGTTGGACCGTTGGTGCAGATGCGCCTTTTCCAGTGCATCATGTGCAAGCTTTGGCCTATGATGGCTTGATTTATATGATTGGTGCTTTTCAAGACAATAATTTTCCAACGGAAAACCCCAATCCTAATATTGTTATTTATGACCCTTTAGCGGATAAATGGTTGACAGGACCTGCTATTCCTAATAATCGACTAAGAGGGTCAATGGGGGCAGTTGTTTATCAAGACAAAATTTATGTCGTTAATGGATTGACCAACGGGCATACAAGCGGTTGGGTAAACTGGTTTGATGTATTTGACCCAAGAACGAACCAGTGGTCAACTTTACCTAACTCGCCTAGGGCAAGAGATCATTTTCATGCAGCAGTAATTGGGAATAAATTATATGTGGCAGGCGGGCGAAGAAGTGGACAGCAAAATACCTTTTTGCCCACAGTAGGGGAGGTAGATGTCTTTAATTTTCAAACCAATAGTTGGTCAACCTTACCCAATAATATTCCGACCCAAAGAGCCGCTTCGACGGCTGCAGTTTTAGGGAGTGAATTAATCATTATTGGCGGAGAACAAAGTAGTGGATTAGCCAATAATCAAACAGAAGCCTTGAATGTCAATACCAATAATTGGCGAACCTTAGCGCCAATGTTACAAGGTAGGCATGGGACACAAGCCATTGTCAATAATAACGGAATTTATGTAGCAAGTGGTAGCCCGAATGTAGGTGGTGGAAATACCCGAACTCAAGAGGCGTTCTTTTTTGGCAATCAAACGACACCAACAGGAAATGCTCTTAGCGCCTCAACTTTGACCACTTCGGCGAGCACTTTAAATTTTACGAGTAATAATACGAGCCAAAACCTAACGCTAACAAATACCAATGGTTCTCAAGCGATTTTGATTGAAGGGATTAGTGATAATAGCACTGCTTTTAGTGCCAATATCGCAGCAGGTTTGCCACTGCATTTACCACCAGGTGGTAGTGCTACGGTCGTTGTTAATTTTTCTTCTGGCAATAATGCCAGTGGTCAATTAACCATCCAACATACAGGGAATAATGCCCCTTCTTCGACGGTTAATCTAACGGCTTCAGATAATCCTCCAGGTGGTACCGTTACCGAAGATTGCAACGGAAATACGATTGAACATGGTAATGGAACGATTAAATTAATCAGCGGAGGAGCGGCGTTTTTCTTTAAAATCTTAGATGAGAATTGGCAATTTATTGATAATTGTGGCTATAACTGTGGCAATTCTTTTACGGTGAATGGATTACAAGAAGGAAAATATAGAGTGTTTTTTGAAGATAGCAATTATCAACCTATTTGTGATAAATTGATAACCTTAGGCAGTGGAGGGACGAATGACCCAGATAATGATGGAGATGGAGTGCCTCAATCTCAGGATTGTAATGATAATGACCCTAATCTGACCATTGTTGGTGCTAGTTGTAATGATGGAAATGCCAATACTACGAATGATGTGGTGCAAAGTAATTGTACCTGTGCGGGAACAACAGGCGGAGGAGGTATCGTGAATGAGGATTGCAATGGCAATACGATTTCACATGGCAATGGCACCATTACCCTAATGAGTGGAGGTAATGCCAGTTTCTTTAAAATACTAGATGAAAGTTGGCAATTCATTGATAATTGTGGGTATAACTGTGGGAATTCTTTTACTGTAAGTGGATTACAAGAAGGGAAATATAGGGTCTTTTTTGAAGACAGCAATTACCAACCTATCTGTGATAAATTGATAACCTTGGGCAGTGGAGGAAATCCACCACCAACAGGAAATGCCATTTACATCAACGCAGGCGGACCAGCGGTAAATGTCGGTGGAATCAACTGGGGGGCAGACCAATATTTTTCTGGAGGTAGTTTTTATAATATAGGCGAAAATATAGCGAATACCACGAGCGATGCCATTTACCAATCAGAACGTTATGCAGGCGGGAATCTCAGTTACAATGTGCCTGTGACCAATGGTAGCTACGAGGTGCAATTACATTTTGCGGAAATATTTTTTGTTAGCGGAAATGGCGGAACTGGAAAACGAGTGTTTAATATTAGTTTAGAAGGGCAAAATGTCTTAAGTAATTATGACATCAATGCCGTGACAGGTGCGAATGTACCAACGGCTAATATTCAAACTTTTAATGTAACCGTTAATGATGGTACTTTAAATATTAATCTAAATGGTATTGTCGAAAATCCTAAAATTTCAGCGATTGCGATTATTCCAGCTAGTAGCAATAGAAACAATACTAGTCAATTTGAAGCTTTTGCGGTAAAAGGAAGAAAAGTCCGACTAAATTGGGCCTATCCACAAATCAATCAACCCTTACGCTATGAAATAGAACATGCCATAGGCAAGGAGAATTATCAATTGTTAGCAACTATAGCCGCCGAATCAACGATTGATGTTGAGGCGTACGGTCTTTTACACGAGGAGCCAAGTATAGGAGAAAATACCTACCAAATAAAAGTAGTTTTTCCTGGAGGCGCTTATCAATATATCGACCCAGAAGTGGTAGCATTCGATAAAATAGATGAATTATTGACGGTTTTTCCAAATCCAACCAATGGGCAATTATTTGTAGATTTAACCAAATATCGAGGAGAAGCAGTTCAACTAAAAATGCTAAATATAAATGGGGTAGAAATATTGCGTCGAGCATTAACGCCAGACCACCCTAATCTAGAAGAATTAGATATCAGTCTATTTGAGAATGGATTTTACATGATTCAAGCAAAAGTAAATGGGAGGCGATTAGTTACTCAAAAAGTGATGCTATTAAGGCAGTATTAATAACAACTATGGTAGTCATTTAAAACTGCCTAAATGGAAAAAAGGAGATACTTTACGAAGTATCTCCTTTCCTTTTAAATAAATCCGTTAGCAATACTTGAGACCTATTATAATTTGTTGAGTTGCTAGTTGTTCTGAGGTAACCAGCAACTAGCAACCAGCAACTATAGAAATTACTTCGCAATTACGCTACTAGCCATCTATTTCCCCACTCAACAACAAATCCATATCCAATTCAAATTCATCTGCCATCCGTTTCATGGCATCAATGTTTTGAATATGTTGTCCTAATTCAATCATGCTATCCGAAAAATCTAGGCGATAATCTTCATGTAGCTTTCGGAGTAAGCCCAATAATTTAATAGCTCGATTCACCACATATTTGTTTAACGTACGAGAACGATTGGGGCGGACTTGACTAATCTTTTTACCAAATAAAGCCAAAGCCTTATTGAGCATTAAGAAATTCAAGACAACTTCACCATATTTGTCTTTCGTCGTTTTTACATGTTGGGTAATCTTTCCGCTAAGAGACCTTAAATCTAATAACAAATAACCCGGTGAATAATAATACTTTTGATAGTCTATTAAATATTGTGTTATCTCGTTAGCTAAATCTGTTCGTCTATCCTCCGCAGAAACCCCATCTTCTAATAATTTAAAAACCAATTGTTCCGCTAAAATGGGTTCTTTAGCAATCAAACGGAAAAGTAACTTGTCTTTCTCCTTATGTGATAAGCCAGAAATAGCTTTTTTTAGGTCATCTGTTAATTTTACGCTAGCCATTATTAATAATATTAAAAGGAATACCTTTTTTGTCTGATAATATGCAAATGTAAAACTATTACCATTTATCGTTGTATTAATGTTTTTTTGTATATAAATTGTCGTTTATACGCTCTATCTCTCAATACAATCATCACGCTTCCAATATTTAGACTGTAGTTCTCCGTTAATTAAAAAACACTATTTCCCAAAACCTTTAATTCACTACCCCTGTGAACCACTTACGCTTTTACACAAATTTGTTTAGGTTAATAAAAAATCGGTGCGTGCACTGTTTAAAACGACCTTACTGGCCTCTAAAAGGTCTTCAATTATTATTCATCAGTAGTTGTATACTATTGAATGTTTCTGCTTTACCTGCGGAAAAAGCGGTATTAATTATTGATTATTTAAAAGATAATATTCCTGTCCAACAAAGAACAGTTCGATTACAAGCAGATAGTGTATCTGCGGGTTATCTTCCTGTAAAATTACAAATTGGTAAAGAGCATACTTTGTTGTTTAAAGTAGAATTGCCTCAGTTAACGACCTTACCTGAACAGGAAATAGTAGTATTTCCACTAAAAGAACGAACTACCATTCAATTAAATAATCAAGAAGTAGACTTAGGGGAGAAACCATTAGTGCTGCCATCAGCTAATTGGACAACACATTATTTACTGGACCATTTGGTATCCTTATTATTATTACTCTATGGATTTATTTATGTAATCCAACAAGGTAAAATCTACTGGCAAGCTAAGAGAAAAGCACCACTAAGAGAAATTGTAACTACTATAGATACTAAGGAGATTACAACAGCCATTAGTGAAGAACCTACGATGCCAGCACCAGAATTTTCGATGGAAGAGATCAATTGGTTGGTCAATTTACAACAAACAGTCGAACAAAATATGTCTAATATTCATTTTGACATAACACAATTAGCTAGTGATTTAGCCATCAGTAGCCGTCACTTAAATCGACGGATCCGACAGTATACTGGTTTTAGTACCAATCAATATATCCAAGAAACAAGATTAACCACAGCAAAGAAATTATTAGAGGCCCAAGCCTATAAATCAGTAAAGGCAGTTGCTTATGAGGTCGGTTATAAAGATGTCAAATACTTTGGGCAATTATTTAAAAAACGCTTTGGCCATTTACCTTCTAGTTATTTTAAAAAGAATGGTATACGGTTGATGATGCAAGGTACTTAAGTAATTCAAGTTGCGGACAATGAAGAGTAGGGATTAGAGAGCAGAGAATAGAGGCTAAAAACGACCAGTAATATAGAAATTCCATAAAATGCTATCCATTATTTGGTGTATTGCCTAATTTATCTCTCTTCTCTACTCTCTGGTCTCTCTTCTCCGCAACTTAGATTAAGTAATAACATCGCTTTCTTTATTGATACAATAAATTAACGCCAAAGCTATCCAAATTGAGCTGTATTAGAACCTAGTGTTTTAATGCAGTTTTTTTATGTTTTGCCCTTCCATTTTTCGCTATTATTTCCCAATAAAAATAAGCTTGTCTGAATCCTTTACCTCTTTGGCAAAAATGCCCTTTTGATGGCGCTATTTTCCACTAAAATGTCCAGTTTTTTATCCCTTGAATCCCCACTTTTGAAGTGTAATTGAAATACGAATTGATAATTAAATATTTGATTGTCAATGAATTAATAAACCATTATTTAATCAAGTCTGATTATTTTTTTAGACTTTAAAAATTTTTTATTATGAATAATTTAATGAATGATTCTTGCAGTAAGATTATTATTGAAGAAGTCGAAATTTAGGATAATCATAAAACTCTGAATTATTAAAAATTAATTGATAGTTCAGAGTTTTACGAATTATATAGTATCTAAAAGCCATTGTTTCATTACTATTTTTTCTCTTATTATATCGGTTTTAAATTTCTTTTTATAATAAGCATTCCATCTTTTTTCATGTATTAATTTAGTTATCTTTCTTAAGATTAAGATAAAGTTTAAGTATTCCTTTGTTACATTTTTGGCTATAGAATCGTTTCTTCTAAGGAATCTTTCAAAAGAAAGGGAATAGGCCATAAGAAATTCTATATAAGTATTATCAATTAAGAACAACTCAAAATAACTTCTGACCAAAAGACCTTTTGCGCCTAGCGTATCTCGAAATTGATGAAATTTATAAGGCAGAATTAAATCGATTAATTTGAGATAGTTTTTTTGATAAAAATATAGGTATCCTTGACATAGGATAATTGTATCTTTTTTGATGTTTTCATGTAGGTAATCTCGATAATTTTGGATGAATTTTTTGACCCAGCCAAAATCTTTCAACCTAATAGCAATAAGACAACAATTTTTAAAAACACTCTTATCTATTCTCCCTCCTTTAACCAGTAAATTATGATTCAATCCAATATTATTCCATTCAAATATTTCGTTTAAAAAGGAAAGTTTTCCTTGGTTATGCCTACGAACAGCATAGTTGACTAAGTAACCATATAAATCCCGTTTATCAGGTTCTCCTAATTCCTTGATACCATTTAAGTAGGCTTTTTTTAGTTGAAAATAATGAGACTCAGATGGTGATTTTAAAAAAAGAAAGGCATTATAAAAAGCGGCTAAAGGAGCATATTTTGAAAGGTACTTTGGTGGTAAGTTTTGTATAGATAATTCTAAATCATGCAAATCAACATTTAAAAACTGTCGGGTAGATAGCAAATTACAGCTCATCCAAGTCTTGTTGGCCCAATAATGTAATTCTAAGTGCTCCATCATTTCTGTTTGTAAATCAATAATTGCGGCTGTTTTAGGTGTTGCAGGATGATAAACAAGATTCTGGAGTAACTGCTGTTTCTCAAAAAAATGATATTTATTTTTAATAGGCACAGCTTTCATTGCTTCCAATAATTCAAAAGTACCTTTCTTAAATGAGTCCATCTCATTCCGTTTTCCATAACTATTGATTAAGTGTTTTTTCCGTTCTTTGTCGTTGGTTTGTATTTCTTTGATAACCAAGAAGTCCTCCAATTGACGTGTGAACTCTCGCAAAAGCATCCGTAGCTTATTATCATTATAAACCCTATCGGGAAACAGATAATTGAAAATAAGTGCTTTAGTTAATTTAGAGTGCTTGAAATCTGGATAGTATTTTATTAAATACTCGTATAGTCGCAGTAAGTGAGTATTCGTTGTGAAAAAAGGAGACTGTAATAATTTTTTAAATCGACGTGTTTCTTCTTTATTCAATAATTTAAATATTTTCAGGAGCTTATTATCTATAATTTCATTTTTTTTCATTATACAATTTAATAGTATTTTTAATTTTAAATTATTGATTATTAAGTAATTAAATTTATTTTTTTGTAAAAATATATTTTTTATAGTATACAAATTAATAAAATTGTCTTAAATATTAAAAAGAATAGAAACTATATTGCATGCTACTCGATTTTTTCGAGAAAAATGCAGCAACTCAATAAAAAACTATTTTAAGTAACCATAAAAAAGCGAGTTAACCATTAACTTATTTTTTACGGTTACTAAATAGTTCGAAAAACCGAAATAGATGTTAGTAGAATATGATTTTCAATCGTTCGTTCTATTGACCAAATAATAAAAGAGTTGTCTCATTACCGAGAAATCACTATGAAACACTTCAAGAAATATATATTTAAATATACTAAGGTTTACAGCTTAAAATTTTTTTAATCTATTCCTTATATTTTGAGTACGGGGATAGAGACTTATTTTAGATTTGAATTTGATTGTTAACAGTCAAATTCCTCTAAAAAACCAAAACATTACCACCTAATAATACATGGTAATATCCAAAAAAAAGCATACAGCTTTAGTGATAAAGAAGTATGCTTAAGATTTATAATTGAGAGAGTATTTGAAGGGAGAACAGAAGGACGTTCTCCCTTCCTTTTTTTAAGGTGTTAAATTCCTCTTACAAAAAAAGCTAGCGTTATTCATTAGATTGCATTTTGGTGCACTAAAACAAAAAAGCCCTGAGATTCGAAAATCTCAGGGCTTTTTTGTTGTGCTTAAGAAGCATATAAATTACTTGCCGTTAGAACCTCCACTAATTACATTAGGAGATGCAGCAGGAACTGCTTCTGGTTCAGCAGCTTTCTTAGCTACTTTTCCTTTGATTCTTAAGATACGCTTTTCAACATCTTCGTTAGTTGTTAAAGTTACCGTCTTAGTGAAAGCACCAACACGCTTAGTGTCGTATCGAACCTTAATTTGCGCAGACTCACCTGGTAAAATTGGCTCTTTTGGATAAGTTGGTACCGTACAACCACAACTACCTTTTGCGTGTTTGATGACTAAAGGAGCATCACCTGTATTCGTAAATTCAAAGAAACGGAAAGGGTCAGATTCTTGAATGATATTTCCATAATCTACTTCTGTAGATTGTAGTTCCATGATAGGACCCGTAGATTGTGTTTTTTCTTGAACTTCTTTAATAGCCCCTGCTTGTGCAAAAGAATAAGAGAATCCTAAAGTAAGGCATAATGCCAATGCAAATAATTTCTTCATTTTTTGATAAATTTTGATTTTTCAAGAGCTAATTCCAATGCTCTTTGTTCTTGGAAAAATTTGACTTGATTTATTTTAAGAACGATATGAATTAAATAACGTTCATTTAATCAACCTAATTATATTTACAAATTTAAGTTTATTTAAAATCAGATGAAAGTATTCTGCTTGCTAATCCTTGTTAACCTAACGTTAATATAATAGTAGCCCCTTATAAATGAGCACACAGAAGTGATTAAAATGCTGATTTAGGAGAGCAAGTTACTGATTTATTAAAAAAAATAACTATTTTTTAACAGCTAAGGCATTTTTTTTAGTGATTAGAATTACTCCCATAAAAATTTACAAGGATTATAGAAGACAAAATCTTCATTTGGACGATTCTGTTTTTTCAAAATAAACCCTCTATTTAGACTAAATCAAAATAAAATAATAAGCTGCCTCAAAGGTTTGGATATTGTAGATTTAACAATGATCAGTCCAAAAAATAGGATTATTGGTATTTTTTTTTTATATTTTTGTGAAATACTACGACAAACAAAAGTTATAAGAACTATTCACTAGCACAGCACATTATCGTAAAAGAACAAGAATTTGATTGAACAAATGAGTTGATTGATTTATTTTATCTTTTCATTTAGGCAAGTGGTTTAAGGACTCAGAAAGTATTGAAGCGTAAACAGATTAGAACCATATTGAATTCACCAAAAAGGCCTCACATATATGCTAGAGATTGATTTATTGGAAAAAGTTATTCCTGCTACCAAAAGTAAGTCTGCCTACGAAAAAGAAGTAATTGCTGATTTTAAATTGGCTGCATTTTGTCGAGAAATTAGCTTTTTAGCTCGCAAAGAAGTATTAAATGGGCGAGCTAAATTTGCAGTAACGGCTGACGGTAAGGAAATTCCCCAAATTGCAATGGCTAAAGTTTTTCAAAAAGGAGACTTTTGGTCGGGTTATTATCGGGAACAGACTTTTATGTTTTATAAAGGAATTGCGACTCCAGAAGAATACTTTGCCGCAATTTATGCCGATGCAGTTAACGACCCTTTCTCTGGTGGTCGACAAATGAATAATCACTTTTCTACCCCATTAATAGATAAACAAGGTAACTGGACCAATCATAAAGCCTTATACAATGCCGCATCTGGTATATCTTCTACGGCAGGTCATGTTGCAAGAGCATTAGGTTTGGCATTTGCTTCTAAAAAGTATAGAGAAAGTAAAAAGTTAAATACCTCCACTAATTTTTCTAATAATGGCAATGAAGTGTGTTTTTGTAGTATAGGTGATGCGAGTACTTCGGAAGGGGTATTTTTTGAAGCGATTAATGCTGCTGGTGTACTAAGAGTGCCACTAGCTATTTTTGTCTGGGATGATGGATATGGCATTTCTGTACCTGCAAAATATCAAACAACGAAACAAAACATATCAGAAGTCCTAGAAGGTTTTAGAGTCAATGAAAAAGGAGAAGGGTTTGATATTTATACCTTGAAAGCATGGGATTATAAAGGCCTGTGTGAAGCATTTGAGCGAGGAATTAAAAAGACAAGAGAGACACATATCCCAGTTATTTTTCATGTCCAAGAATGTACGCAACAGCAGGGGCACTCCACCTCCGGTTCGCATGAGCGTTATAAATCCAAGGAACGGTTGCAATGGGAAAAAGAGATGGATTGTAATAAAAAGATGGTAGAATGGATGATGAAAGAGGAAATCTTAACGCAAAAGGAAGTGGATTCCATTCAAGCATGGGCAAAAGAAAAAGCTAGAGGACATAGAGATAACGCATGGGAAGCTTATAGCAAAGTCAATCGACAACATTTAGCAGAAGTATTAGGGATTTATTCAAAAATATTAGCAGAGACTAAACAAAGAGAAGTAACAAGTTCTATCTTTAGAAGCCTTAAAAATAATCAAAGACCATTATTATTTGATATCGTTAAGAGTGCTCGACAGATGAGATTCGAGACGATGGGTGAAAATTTACAGGGCGTATTAGAGTTAGAAAATTGGTTAAAAAAAGTAGAAAATATTTGGCATGAACGCTACCACCGACATTTGTATAGCGAGTCTCCCAAATCTGCTTTAAAAGTACCTGTCATTCCTGCGACTTATAGTGATAAACCAAAAAAGGTAAATGCTTACCAATTAATCAATAAATTTTTTGATAAAGCATTGGCAAAGCACGACAACTTATATGCCTTTGGCGAAGATGTTGGTAAAATTGGTGATGTCAATCAAGGTTTTATGGGGATGCAAGAAAAATATGGAGAAGAAAGAGTTTTTGATGTAGGTATTCGAGAATTGACGATTATGGGGCAAGCCATGGGATTGGCTATGCGAGGCATGCGACCAATTGCAGAAATTCAATATTTGGATTACCTAATTTACGGCTTGCAAACGCTATCGGATGATGTGGCTACTTTGCGTTATCGTTCTGATAACAATCAGCAAGCACCTTTGATTATCCGAACAAGAGGGCATCGTTTGGAAGGAATTTGGCATAGTGGTTCTCCAATGGGCATGATGCTGCATTCTCTTCGAGGGATGTATTTATTAGTACCTCGAAATATGACGCAAGCGGCAGGATTTTATAATACGATGTTGGCGTCGGATGATCCAGCGGTTTTAGTAGAATGTCTAAATGGTTATCGACTAAAAGAACGATTACCGAATAATATAGGAGAATATACGGTCCCCTTGGGCGTACCCGAAATATTGCAAGTAGGTACAGATATTACACTGGTCACTTATGGGTCTTGCGTCAGAATTGCAGAGCAAGCTATCTTAAAATTAGCCAAAAAAGGTATTTCTGTGGAGTTGATTGACGTACAGACTTTACTACCTTTTGATTTAGAGCAAGGAATCGTAGAATCGTTAAAAAAGACCAATTGTGTCTTGTTTTTAGATGAAGATGTCCCCGGGGGTGCTTCTGCTTATATGATGCAAGAAGTATTAGAAAAGCAAAATGGATACCGTTATTTGGATGCGAAACCAAGAACATTAACTGCTAAAGCACACCGTCCGCCTTATGGAGATGATGGAGATTATTTTTCTAAGCCTAGCACAGAGGATGTGATAGAAATGGTTTTTGAAATGGTGAGAGAGCGAGAGCCTAGGCGATTTTAATCGCTTTTTTTGTTAATAAAACCAATTGAAAACCTAAATCATACTTTAAACGTTGGATAAGGATAGTATTTCCTGACAGCACTAACCTTATCCAATGAAAAAGTACCTTCTCTTCTTTTGTTTGATATATCCTTTCTTAACTATTGGACAAAATGAAAAATCGGCAGCGAGTAGCAAAATAATCATTCGTTTGCAGCCTAAAGTAGCAGCTAGTCAATTTTTCCAAAAATATAACAATAAAAAAAATACTAAATTCGCTATAATAAATTATAGAAAAGTCTCCACTATTTTTAATACTTATACCATTCGGTCCAATAATGCGGAACAATTAATTCAACAATTAAAGCAAGCTAAAGAAGTTTTAAAAGTAGGATATGATAGGCCTGTCAATTATCGAAATAGAGCACCTGATGATACCGATTTTAGCGAACAATGGAATATGTTAAACATACAAGCCGATTTGGTTTGGGAGGAAACGACAGGCGGACAAACAGCGGATGGCAAACGAATTGTCATTGGTGTTTTAGAAAAAGCGATAGACCCTACTCATGAAGATTTGAAGGATAATATTTGGGTCAATAAAGCAGAGATTCCTAATAATGGGATTGATGAGGATAGCAATGGTTATATAGATGATTATGCAGGGCTAAATTTAGTAGATTTAACAGATGAACACACTCCTACTTTAGCTAATGGAAGTAGAGAGACACATGGTACGCAAGTGGCTGGCGTAGTAGGGGCAAAAGGCAATAATGGAATTGGGGTAACGGGTATTAATTGGGATGTTGATTTATTATTATTGTCTAAAGTTGGCACTGCCAGCGAAGTATTGGAGGCCCAAGAATATGCTTATAATTTACGCAAAAAATTTAATGAAACAAAGGGCGAGGCAGGGGCTTTTATTATTGCCTTAAATTATTCTTTTGGATGGGGTGGGAATTACAAAAACTTTTCTTTAGGAGAAGAATTATGTGAGATGATGGAGTTAATGGGAAAGGAAGGCATTTTGTCTGTGGTTGCGACGTATAATAACAATGAAATAAATGTGGATGAAGAAGGAGACGTTTTACCAAGTTGTCCAAGTGATTTTGTCATTGCTGTAACCTCTTCCAATAAAAATAATGAAAAGACGAGTGGCGCAGGATTTGGGGGAGAAAGCATTGATTTAGCGGCACCTGGAGACCGAATTTACACCTTAGGTTTAGATAACGAATATGATTTTGTTGGAGGTACGTCTGTAGCTTGTCCTTTAGTAGCGGGAACGGTGGGTTTATTATACAGCTTGCCTTGTATTGAACTGGGAAGAGATGCCGTTAATAATCCTGCTGCTACAGCGAAATTTATAAAGGCGGCGATATTAAATGGAACGCAACCTATTGATGGGTTTAATGGTCGTTCCTTAACTGGAGGGCGACTGGATGCTTTTGCGGCGATGCAAAATGTGCAGTTATATTGCGGGCAACCACAAAGTAATAATTTTGAAATTGCGCAACTCTATCCAAATCCAGCTACTTCCACTCTGACGATTATGTTTGAAACGCCGAACTTCGAACCCTACCAATTTTATATTACCAATACATTAGGACAAATCGTTCAAAACAGTACTATTCAACCTTCTAGATTTGAAGAAAATGTCTTAACCACATCTGTTCAATATTTTCCTTCTGGCGTTTATTTTTTGACGTTATTACAGCAGAAAAAAGCAGTAACAAGACGGTTTGTAGTGGGAAATTAGTAACTATTTAGTAGAATAGAGAATAGAGACCATATTCATTGAGCGCGTAGAGATTTGCCCCTCAAAACCTAATAATAATGAAAAGGAATTAGGTGATTTAGCACTAAACCATCTCTATTCTTACCTCTCTTTTCTCTATTCTGAATAAATACGAAAATTAAGCCGACAAATAATGCTTCAATAAGCGATGAAAATGATGTACGCCCGTTTCTCGTTTAGCAGAAAATCGACCATCCGTATAAAACCTAGATTTTAACCCTTTTTGTACGCCCTCTACTACCCATTCATCTTCTTGTTGCGTTTTTTCACCAACGGCCTCTCCTGCCATACGTTCCCAAATATCTCGGTCTTTGATGTAATACAAAAATTCTACTTTGGTGAAAGAAGGCGTGACTGGTTTAACAATATTTAATTGAACGCCCCAAGGATAAAAGTTGAGCATAAAATTGGGGTAAAACCAATAATAATAAGCGGAGATGTCTTGACCATAATCTGGGTGTCCTTCAGGGAAATCAAAAGTTTCTGTCCCTTTATCCGCATAACCCACTTGTAAAACCATGTGTTTATCACAAATAGTACTATATCTACCATAATCTAACATGCCGTTTAAGGTAGGGTGCACAAAAGGGACATGAAAACCTTCTAAATAATTATCAATATATAAAGCCCAATGAGATTGCACATTATAGGTCTTAGAATATTCAGGAGCAAACACAAAATCTTCCACATTCAGAAAACCAACCATCTTTTCCAATTCAGTTGCCATTTCTGAAAAATCGATTACGGGGTCTAGGCTTGTAAAAAGGAAATTCGCCCATTTATTAAGTGGTAATTGATGCAAATGCTCACAAGGTCGAGGGAAATTTTCGACTTCCTTAAATTCGGGCATGAATTCAAACTTGCCTTCCAAGTTAAAGCGCCGACCGTGATAAGAACAAGTTAGTTTTCTATTCTTTCCAGGATGATGGGAGACGATAAATCCTCTATGTGTACAGACATTAGATAAACAACGAATAAGCTCTTCCTTTTTAGTCAAGACCAGTGGTTCTTCCATATATTTTTCTAAAAGAAAGAAAGGGTAAGTATTAACAGCTACATTAAAGATTTCTTGTTCATCGCCAATGTATAACCAACTTTTGGCAAAAACAGCTTCTTTCATTTGTTCCCAAAGTGCTGCATCGAAGTAAAAATCAGCAGGTAAAGTAGCAGATTGAGCTACATTAGCGGTTACTTTATTCATAATATATCCAATAAATAAGTTCCAAATTTTAATGAATTGGCTTTTTTGAAATGGGGAATAACCGTTTTCAAACGGTAAAATAATTATTTTTTGGGCGTAGGATAGTTAATCAATAACTGCTTAACAGGAACTAAGAGTGGAAGATTCGGAGCGTCTTGACTTCTTAGAAGGTGGATACTATTAGAGAGATACTGTATAATATATCATTACAATTTTGGGGATTGTAAAACTAAATAATAATTTAATAAACCGTATATATTCTAGTGAAAAATGTTTGGGGCAAAGTAAAAATTGTAGCTAAAGGTAAAGGGGAGCTTATTGCAACTACCATTCTTGAATAATTTGCAAATAGTGCCAATCATGGTCGATTAATCGACAACCTAAAGTCCTTAGAGAATTACAATTCATCGCCTTGATGACAAACCGGTATCTATTATATCTTAAAACTGGCCTATAATAAGAGGTCGGTTTGTGAATAATTTTGTGTTCATTAATTGGGTGTAAAGGGCACTCCAGCTCTTTGTGATTTTCAGGAAACTGAAAGGCACCTATATGTTTAATTATGCAAAATCAAAAATAATGAACCTAAAATTAACCCTAATAAAATTGCTTATTTATAGCTTCCCTTTTGTTAGTCTAATTGCGCAAAGTAGCACGAATTTATCCTATACTATTACGGCAGAATTAGTCGATAACCAATCAAATCCTATAGCATTAGGAAATGTGTTAGTATTAAATCCAAAAGATTCTAGCTTGATAAAAGGCACTGTTTTTATGGATGGTAACGTTCAAATAGCAACGATTACGACGAGTCCTTTACTCTTAAAGATAACGGCATTAGGATACGAAGATTTTTTTCAAAAAATAACGAATCATCAAGCAACAACGACGCTAAAATTAGGAAAGCTAACCTTAGCGAATCAATTACTAGCAGGTGTAGAAGTAGTCGCTAGTCAAACTGTATTTGAACAGCGAGGCACGGACCTAATTGTCAATGTTGCGAATACTTCACTAAAGGAAGCGGGAACAGCCTTGGATGTTATTCAAAACGCCCCTAAAGTTTTTGTCAGTAGAGGTGGTCAAATTTCTGTTATTGGCAAAGGGGCAGCACTTGTTTATCTCAATGGACAACAAGTTTCTTCCACTCAAATATTGAGCAGTATTGCCTCTAATGATATTAAAAAGGTGGAAATTATAGAAAACCCTTCTGCTAAATATGATGCGGCTGGCAATGCCGTGATTAACATCATTACGAAAAGTAAAACTTTAGAGGGCTATAAAATTGGTTTATTACAACGTGCGGGAAAAGGAAAATTTTACCGTTCTTATTTTCAAGCCAATACTTACTATAAAGTGGATAAATTGATGTTGCAAGCCAGTTATGGGATTCGACCTTGGCAATGGGGCGGACGTAATCGCCAAACCCGAACCAATTTAGCCAATACCACTTTTTCAGAAATTGACAATTATTTTGTGCAAAAAAATAAACGACTAGACCATGATTATAATTTTCGGTCAACCTATCACTTTTCTTCCAACCTGAGTTTAAACCTACAATATACAGGGACGGCAGTTAATGGAGATAGAGCAGCAGATAATCTAAGAACGGCGTTATCAAATGAGGTATCCGACTTTACGATTGATGGAAAAATAATTGGTACTTCTGACCAAACCAGTAATACGCTGAACCTTTCTTTACAAAATTCACTAGATACTTTGGGGTCTACTTTTCAATTAGTTGGGCAATATGCGACTTATGATCTTGACCGTAATCAACGGAACCAACAACTATTTGCTAAAGAAGGGCTAACTACACCGATTAATCGAAAAAGCATCAACCAAAACGATATTCGGATTTATTCTTTTCAAGCCGACTATAAAAAAGTAATGAATGAAAAATGGAGTTTAGAAAATGGATTGAAGAATGCTTATGTAACGAATAGCAGTTCCCTACAATTCGAGGGAGAAGACCGAGAAGGGAGTTATTTTGAGATTCCTGAATTTACCAATAGTTTTGAATATTCCGAAAATATCTTAGCGGCTTATAGTCAAGTTAATTGGCAGGGAAAACAAGTACAAGTTTCGGCAGGCCTAAGAAGCGAATGGACACAAACGAAAGGGGCTTCTACAAATGCTGGTGAGCAACAAACTTACGATAGAAGTTATTTTAACCTATTTCCTTCTGTTACTGTCCGTCAAACATTCAATGAAAAATTGACGGCAAGTATTGATTATGGGTATCGAATTAGTCGCCCTTTATTTCAAGACTTGAATCCTTATGTACTATTTGTTGATTCTCTAGTCTCGCTCAAAGGAAATCCTAATTTAGTACCTGAGTACAGTCACTCCGTTACCAGTAATCTTAACTGGCAAAACTGGAATCTGAGTTTGAATTATATTTATACCAAAAATAAAATCAATCAAATTTTCCGTTCGCAAGATATAGGTAATTCAGAGGCTATTTCTTTTGTCAAAGAAAACCTTCGACACACTAAATTATATTCTGCAACTTTAGCTCGGTCAGTTAATTTCAAAAAATATAATGCCTATTTTACGGTCGGTACTTTTTATGATGACCATCAAGTACCCGATACAGACAATTTATTAGTCAATGATAAATGGGGATATTATTTCCAAATTAATCAATCTATTCAGCTTCCTTGGTCCTTGAAATTTGCGGCCAATTATAGTTATACCTCTTCCAGAGTTGACGGCGTATATATAGATAATCCAATTTCTTATTTAAATGTCTCGCTATCTCGGAAGTTTTTTGATAATCAATTAACGGCTACTTTATGGGGCAATGATGTCTTTGATAAATTTAAATTTACAGGCAACTCTAATTTTAATCGGATGTATATGACTTATTTATCAGAATTGGACTTTCATTATATTCGCTTATCGCTAAATTGGAATTTCGGAAAATTAGGGACTAATAATTTTGGCGGCAAACAGATTTCTAAATCAGAATTGAATCGGATAAACCGGGGTCTTTAAAGGGATTATTTTATGTTAGTGAGGTTATTAGTGACGAGGTAGAAATAGGATTTTATTCAATACAGATTGGACGATATTTAACGGATTTTTTGTCGGTTGTGGTCACTAAAAATAGGTGATGAGTAGCGAATAAAACCTGTGAAATCCGCCTAATCTGTGCAATCTGTATTGAATCACATTTAATTTTAATACTGATGACTATCGTTATGGGAATAATAATTTTAATAACCCCCAATAACTTTTAATAACCTTTTAATGCTACCATTTAAAACCCTGATAAAACTAGACCGAACGGCCCGAAGTCCTTTATACATCCAAATTGCTAGTACCATTATTCGCCAAATTACAGCGGGTATTATTCCTGTTGGTTTTAAACTACCAGGGGGGCGAAAATTAGCTAAATTATTAGGGGTAAGTAGACGAACGGTCATGCTAGCTTATGAAGAATTAGAAGCGCAAGGTTGGATTGACATTAAACCCAACCAAGGAACCTTTATACACACAAATATTCCAACTATTCAGAAGCAAAGTTTACCTATTGGTGTATTAGATGAAGCACATCAAGAAAGTCATTTTGGCTTGAATAAAGAATTAGATTTTTTAGCCTATTATCAACCACCTAATTTAAAAGCGATTCAATATGTTTTTGATACGGGGTATCCCGATGTTCGGTTAGCACCATTAAAAGAATTGTCTCAGAATATGGGAGGTGTGTTAATGAGTAAAAGGGACAAGAAAATCATGAATTATGCGGCTAATTTTAATGGACATATTCAATTAAGACAGGAAATTGTTAAGTATTTGGGGGAGTCGAGAGGTATCAATATTAGTATGGAAAATCTGATAATTACCAGAGGGAGTTTAATGGCTTTTTCCAATATTTTCCGAGTTTTATTAGCCCCTCAAGACAAGGTTATAGTGGGAGATATAAGCTTTAAAGTTGCTAAAGATATTATCCAAATCGCTGGTGGTAAATTGATAACGGTACCTGTCGATGAACAAGGAATGGATGTAGAGGAAATAGAAAAAGCTTGCAAAAAACAGCAGATTCGAGCTGTATTTGTGATGCCTCATCACCATCACCCAACAACTGTTTCATTAACGGCAGCTCGTCGAATGAAATTATTACACCTTGCTGAAAAATATCAATTTGCGATAGTAGAAGATGATTACGATTATGACTTTCATTATGCCAGTAGTCCGATTTTGCCCATGGCAAGTTCAGACCGATTAGGAAGTGTTATTTACGTTGGGTCTTTGAGCAAAATCGTTGCCCCTGGTTTGCGATTGGGGTTTATTGTTGCGCCTGTAGATTTTATCAACGACTTATCTCGGTTGAGCCGCTTTTTAGATTGTCATGGCAATACCGCTATGGAAAAGGCAATTGCTTTATTATTCAAAGAAGGACTTATTCGGCGACATTTAAAAAAATCACTAAAAATTTATAGACAACGTAGAGACCTCTTTTGTGCTTTATTACAAAAAGAATTGGGACCATTTGTGCAGTTTACAATTCCAGAAGGCGGATTAGCTGTATGGGTATTATTTGATGCAAAAATTCCCTTAAAAAAATTACGAGCAAGCTGTTATAAAAAAGGCGTATTAATTTCTAAATCTATTTTCCAAGATAAAGAGGGACAAAGTTTAAATGCCATTCGAATGGGTTTTGCTTCCTTAAACGAAAAGGAACTGATAGCAGGAGTCGAATTGTTAAAAAAGGCAGTTTTAGCGCTATTGAGAGAAGAATTTTAATTAAAAGTTGTACTTGCACTTAACCAACTTGTATCTTACCAACTTAAAATAAATATTTAAGATAACCAGATATGATTTTGAGATTAAGTGTAGTGTTCCTTTGCTTATTTTTAAGCAACTTACCTAAGAGTTTTTGCCAATCCATTATTATTAACGAAGTTGCCCCAACTAACAATACCTTCCTAGATGAAGATGAAGAAACGAAAGATTGGATAGAGTTGTACAATACTGCTAACGAATCAATTAATTTAGAAAATTGGTCTATTTCCGATGATGAAACCGACCCTGAAAAATGGTTGTTTCCTGCTATAGAAATAGCGCCTAATGATTTTTTTACCTTTTTTGCTTCGGGAAAAGACCGTAAAAATTTATTAACCTATCGAACAGTTCTACAACAAGGAGACGCTTGTAAATATATCATACCTGATGCTTCGACTAGTAGTAATTGGCGAACAAAAGATTTTGACGATACGAATTGGAAAGGCGGAGAAACAGGTGTGGGATATGGAGATGGAGACGATAATACGGTCGTACCAGCTCAAACTCGGTCCGTTTTTGTTAGACAAAACTTTATGCTAACAGACTTATCTCAAATTGAAGAAATTATTTTTCAGGTCGATTACGATGATGGTTTTGTTGCCTACCTCAATGGTATTGAAATTGGGCGAGCGAATATAGATGGAGGTGCTTTTCCCAATTATTTTACAGGAGTTATTAACGATAGAGAAGCGGAATTATATCAAGGGATTCCACCTACTAAATTTACGTTAAAAAATGTAGATGAATTATTAGTCGAAGGAGAAAATGTCTTGGCTGTTCAAGTACATAATGTGAATACCTCTTCTTCAGATTTGACGATTATTCCGTTTCTTTCTTTGGGGACTAAAGCACCTTTGACAATAGGACAGGAAGTACCTAGTGTTCTAAATTTGTTGCCAACTTTTTTGCATACCAATTTTAAAATAGGCAATGAGGAAACACTATATTTATTCAATGCAGCTAAGGAATTACAAGACAGTCTTTATATCCCTAAATTAACGAATAATATAACGATAGGAAGGTTTCCAGATGGGGCAAATAACAGCCGATTTTTTGAAAAACATACCCCTAATAAGCCCAATTCGGCTAATTACTTTGAGAAAATTATAACGGAAGAAGTCATTTTTTCTCAAAGTAGTGGCATTTTTGAAGCAGGTTTCTCTTTAACCTTATCTAGTGCAAGTGAGGGAGGGACTATTCGATTTACAACAGATGGGACGCTACCAACAGTTACATCTAATATTTATCAGAACCCTATTCAAATTAGGTTAAGCAGTACAATAAAAGCGGGTGTTTTCAGAGAAGGATATATTCCTAGTGAAATCACGACGCATAGTTATTTGATAGACGTTGAGCATGATTTACCCATTTTATCAATTGCTTTTAATAATACTGATTTTTTTAGTGAAACAACAGGGATTTATTCTTTTGGCAATAATTATGAAGATGATTTACCTTATTTCGGTGCTAATTTTTGGAAGGATTTAGAAAAACCTATCCATCTGACCTTTTTCGAAGCAGGGGAAGTAGGTTTCTCTACGGGAGCAGGTATTAAAATTTTTGGTGGCTGGAGTCGAGCGAACCCTCAACGTTCTTTGTCTATTTTTTTTAGAAACCAATATGGCGATAAAATTTTAAAATATCCGCTTTTTAAGCAGCGAAGCTACGACAAGTACGAAGCTTTTATTTTACGAAATTCTGGCAATGATTGGCAACGAACCATGCTTAGAGATTTAACTTTAACAGGTTTAATGGAAGATTCTAATTTGGATATTCAAGCGGGACGACCAATAGTAGCTTATTTAAATGGAGAATATTGGGGGATTTATAATGCTAGAGAAAAAATTAATGAACATTACTTAGCAGCATTACACGAAGTGCCTACTAAAGATATTACGATTTTAGAAAAAAATGCAGAGGTTATTTTTGGAGATAATCAAGAATATCAAACATTAATCAATTTTATCAATTCGGAATCTATGGCAATTCCTACTAATTATGAAAGAGTAGAAGAGGAAATAGATTTAGCTAATTACATCCAATATCAAGTAGCCCAGATTTATTTTAATAATACCGATTGGCCAGGGAATAATATCAAATTCTGGAAACATAAAAATGGAAAATGGCGCTGGATTTTATTTGACACAGACTTTGGTTTTGGTATTTGGGATGCTGAAAATTATGCCAAGAATACCTTGGATTTTGCTTTAGAACCTTTTGGACCTAGTTGGCCAAATCCATCGTGGTCAACCTTGCTGTTAAGGGAACTCATGGAAAACGAGACCTTCAAAAAACGTTTTATCAACACGTTTGCAGATGAATTAAATACGCGTTTTTTAAATGCAAATGTGCGAGCTAAAATTGAAGTCAATGAAACGATTATTAGTAAGGAAATGCCAGCACATATTGCAAAATGGGGGGAGACAAGTATGACCGCTTGGAGAAGTAAAGTCAATGATATGAAAAATTTTGCAGGACAACGGACTACTTTTATGCGAACTTTCATTCGACAAGCATTTAATTTACCTATCCAAAAACTAGTCAATTTATCGATTTCTTCGCCTGATGCAGGAAGCATACAATTAAATACTATTCGAATTACCAATAGCCAATGGACAGGCTTTTATTTTCCAAGTGTGCCAATCACATTGACTGCAATTGCTAAACCAGGCTATATTTTTTCGCATTGGTCAGGTGCTAGTAATGCTACGGAAAAGACCATTATTATAGACCCGACAAATACGGTTCAACTGAAAGCTAATTTTGTCCCAAATGAAACAGGAAATCCAGCTAATAGTGTAATTTTTAATGAAATTAATTATAATTCTAGTGAGGAGGTAGATGCAGGCGATTGGGTAGAATTATACAATAATGGCAGCGAACAAGATTTATCAGACTGGAGATTTAAAGATGAGGACGATGAACATATTTTTACCTTTCCAACAGGTACTATTTTAGAAGCAAGTAAGTATTTAGTACTAACCAGAGATTCAGATAAGTTTACCGCTAGATTTCCCGAAGTCACAAATTTTATAGGCAACTTTGATTTTGGTTTAAGTAGTAAGGGGGAATTTCTTCGCCTCTTTGACGCCAACGGTACTTTAATAGATTCCGTTTTCTATTTACCTGAAAATCCTTGGCCCGCAGCAGCCGATGGAACGGGGCCTAGTTTAGAATTAATCAATCCTGATAGTGATAATACTTTACCCGAAAATTGGATAAGTTTTACTTCAAATGGAACGCCAGGGAGAGCTAATGGTATTTATACCTCTACGAATGTTGGTGCTGAACTAGCTACTTTTATTAGCGTTCATCCAAATCCATTTGACGAACAGATTACCCTTCATGTGAACTTACCCAAGCGGAGTGATTTACAAATAGATTTATTGACTATGAATGGGCAATTGATACAAACGTTAGTCCAGCAAAAAATGGTACAGCAAGCACAATTAGCATTAACTATTCCTGATATAGCTGCTGGGAATTATTTGATACGGATAAGTGTTAATGGGGAACAGTTAATTAAGAAACTAGTGAAGAAGTAATAGTAAAAAAAATAATTACCCAATTATGCTAAAGAGAACTAAAGTAGAAGTACCAACACCTAAATCCTTATGTTGGAAATGGGGATAAATTGATTGGATTTAAGGAGGAAGAACAAGCTATGGTACAATAAGATGGAGCGCAAAGAGGAAATGCTTACTAAGAACTTGAAACCACTTGTTTTAGCCACTTTCAGGGGCGTTTTAAAAAAGTGTATGTTTTTTTAAAACCTAGAATCCTAAAAAAGCTACCCCAAAAGTAAATGTAAACCTTTCGAGGTAGCCTTTGTTCAAATGTAGTAGTATTTATTACATCAAGTCAAAAAATTAATTTTTACTAACCATAAATTTCTTAGTGATAGATTGATTTCCATCAATACTGGCTTGCATAAAATACAAACCATTATCAAGGTTGGATACCTCAAATTGTAGTGGACTTTCTGTAAGTTCCTTTATAGTCAATTCTTTGACTAAAGTACCTATTTGATTGACAATCATAATAGTAGCTTGTTGTCCTGCAAAAGGGGCCAAGTTGACGAAAATTTCATTTGTCGCAGGGTTTGGATACATTTGAATTGCTTCAACAGTGGTCGGTATGACCAGTGCAACATTCAAGCCTTCAGTTTCCTCAGATAAGTTGAAGATATTAGGATTAGGTTGGAGGCCTTCTGCGAGTCCTAATTCTAAAGCAAATTCTTCTGCCAAAATCGAATTAGCTATAGGGTTTACTCGGCTATCTTCTGCATCATCATTAGTCAAATGAGTTGAAATATATACGGTTTCACTAATCTTACAATAACTATATTGTCCATTAGATTCTTCCGTAGTAACGGTATAGTGACCAGCTTTTAGATTACTGACTTCAATATGTGTATAGCTTGGGTCATAACAAGTATCATCACAAATGGTATAAGGCTGGTGATTCGTAGATGGGCCTTTTATTTGGATTCTATTCCAAGGTGCGTTAACGCCCTTGATAATAATTTTTGAAGCATTCGCAGTAATAACCACATCGTCACAATAGCTAAAACTAGAGCTAGAAATAACTTCTACAGGTAATTCTATACTACAGAAATTATAATTCCCGCCACTTGATTGTTCAATTCTTACCAAATAAGAACCAACAGGGATGCCACTAAAGGTTTGAGCGTAACCACAATCATCATTGCATAAGTCATAATAAACATGATTATCTCGGCTACGGTATTGTACTCGATTCCAAGGGCCATTGATACCACTAACACTAATTGTACCAACGCCTCCATCAACCACTACATCTTTACAATAATCTATAGCGGCAGTACTTATAACAATAGCCGCAATTTCTACTACACAATGATTGACACCACCACCACTAGATTGTTCTGCTCGAACAACATATTTCCCTGGTGCAAGTCCAGAAATAGTTTGTGGATTATAGCAATTATCATTACAAACATCATAATAAGTAGAACCACCATCTAAGCGATACTGGATTTTATTCCAAGGTGCATTGACTCCTTTTACTGTAATTTTACCAACTCCTCCAATAACTTGTACATTTTTACAATAATCAATACTAGGACTAGTAACAATAGCAGCAATTTCTACCACACAGTGATTAGCTCCATTACCACTAGATTGCGCTGCTCGAACGATATATTTGCCTGGCGCAAGCCCAGAAATAGTTTGTGGGTCATAGCAATTATCATTACAAACATCATAATAAGTAGAACCACCATCTAAGCGATACTGAATTTTATTCCAAGGTGCGCTGACTTCTTTTATTGTTATTTTCCCCACACCGCCAACAAC
>CALFWI010000268.1 GCA_937928615.1 uncultured Saprospiraceae bacterium
TGCTAAATAAGCTTCTTCTAAAGCTTTTGCTGCTTGCGTTTTTTCAGAGGCAGTTGCTAAGCGAAGATATTCTGCTTCCCGTTGCCGTCTAAGGGCTTCTGATTCTGCAATTTTAATTTTCGCTAAGTTTTCTCCTTCAATGGCTTTAGCTGCTGCTTCTGCTTCTCCTACTTTTCCTGATGCTTGTGCGGAAGATACCGAAATGGTCTGATCTCTTCTAGCGTTCGCTTCTCCGATAGAACCATCTCTAGTTTTTTCTGCCACACTCATTTTTGCATCATTGATGGCTTTTGCGGCTGCTTCTTTACCTAAGGCATTAATATAACCAGATTCATCTTGTATATCGGTAACGTTTACGTTAATCAATTGTAAACCAATTTTGCTTAATTCCCCTTCAACGTTTTTAGTCACATTGGTTAAGAATTTATCTCTATCAACATTAATTTCTTCAATATCCATCGTTGCAATAACTAAACGCATTTGACCCACGATAATATTATAAGCCAATCGTTGAACATCATTTCGCTGAATGCCTAATAATCTTTCCGCTGCATTTTGCATCACGCCGTCTTTATTAGATACCCCAACCGTAAATTGAGAAGGTACATCGACCCGAATATTCTGCTTACTCAAAGCCCCTTTCAAATCAACATCAATAGAAATTGGTGTTAAATCTAAATATTCATAATCTTGAATAACGGGCCACACAAAAGCAGCACCACCGTGAATACATTTGGCAGAACCTTGTCCAGTTCGACCATAAATCACTAAAATTTTATCAGAAGGGCAACGTTTGTAGCGCGTTACTGCCCAAAGTCCGAGTAAAAGCATAAGTCCTAATAAGCCTACTCCAACAATTATTAAAATGTGCATCATAAGAAAAATTTATACGGGTTAAGAATTTTATTCTAAAATATCCTCAATTGGTTCCACCAATAATAAGTTATCATCAATTACGTCAATAACTCTAATAGTAGAACCAGTGGGTAAAGCTTCTAAATTTTTGGTTACTGCATTGATTTCTCTATAAGAATTATCAATAGTAATATGGATTTTACCTTGACCAGATTCTCCTGCTGGAATGGTTAAATATACTTTTCCTGTATTAAAAATAGCATTATCAATTTCAATATTTCCGTCTTCACTTAATTTCGAAAACATATATAGTAGATAGCCTACTACAAACATGGCTAATGTTCCTGATAAAAAAGAATAGCCTATAGCTGTATAAACGTCTCTACCTGCATTGAGTATCAAAACCCCCGTCCATCCAAAAAAGGTGAAAAAAGCAATGATACTCCGGACGGAAAAAATCGTAAAATCTGTATCCATGCCAAAGCCTGGGTCAGTATCTATGTCTGTTGATACTTCTATATCTCCATCCATGTCTGCATCTAATCCAATTAGGCTAAAGACAAATTGAATAACAAATAGAATGCTAAAGACAATAGAAATGCCCCAAAATGCTTGATGAGGGCCGCTTAAAGCAATCCACCAATCTCCAAGGTTTAGTAAAATCATGTTTATTTTTTTAGCTAGCTATTTATTTCAAGAATAGAAATATAAGGTTAGGCAATAAAGATTTTGGATGATTTATTCTCTAATCTTTAGTACCTAATCTCTATTCTAAAAAAAATTAATGTTAAGTCGGGTGAGCAATGCTCTCATTCTTAGTAATAAAAGTAATATTTTTTAGCAATTATTACCGATTACTTCGACAAATTACTTGTAATATTCGGCAAATGTGAATTTGATACGACGGATATTTATTTAGCCTGTTGGTTAATCACTCAAAAAAAATATTTTTGAATGCTAGATTATATGATTTTAGTTTAGATATAGGTACTATCTTTTGTTACTCGTTTGAGTTATTTGTCGACTTTGTTATATTTTTTTATTTATAAATTATATTTTTTTATTATGAAAATGTTGTGTTGTAAAATTCTGACAATCAGAAAGTTATTTACGCTATAGTTTGCCTTGGGAAACTATTTGATATTTACGAGTATTCTTTTTTGTTTAATTTCTAGGAGGAAGTCTCCTTTTAGCTAGATGCGGCTTAGTTAAATATGTAACTTTGTGGCACATTCAATCACCAAACACTCACATTTCGAAGAAGAGAACGCTTTTATCTTCTTTAAAAACACATCTAATTAATCTAATGGTTAAGGTAAAAATATTTTCTGGACAAGAATCCATTTATTTGGCAGAAGAGATTGCTGATTTTTATGGACATCCGCTTGGTAAATGTAAACTCCAAAAATTTAAAGATGGAGAGATGCAGCCAGTTATTCAAGAGTCAGTAAGAGGATGTTATGTCTTCTTAATTCAATCGACTTTTGCGCCTGCTGATAATATGTTAGAACTTTTTCTAATGATTGATGCAGCGAAAAGAGCTTCTGCTGAATATATTACAGTTGTTATTCCATTTTTTGGTTATGCTCGACAGGATAGAAAAGATAAGCCTAGAGTGCCAATTTCTGCTAAATTGATTGCTAATTTATTAGAAACTGCAGGCGCTAATCGAGTGATGACGATGGATTTTCACGCAGATCAGATTCAAGGCTTTTTTGATATTCCTGTAGATCACTTAAAAAGCGAGGCGATTTATATGCCTTATTTAGAAAAACAAAATTTAAGCAATGTTACTTTTGCTTCTCCTGATGTAGGTGGTGTCAAAAGAGCCAGAACTTATGCTAAGCATTTTACTAGACCTTTAGTTATTTGTGATAAATATAGAAAAAGAGCCAATGAAGTAGCAGGAATGACCGTGATTGGAGATGTGGAAGGAGCAGATGTTATTTTAGTGGATGATATAGTGGATACTGCTGGAACGCTTTGTCGAGCTGCGGATATTATTATTGATAAAGGGGCAAAGAGTGTGCGAGCATTATGTACGCATCCTGTACTTTCTGGGGATGCTTATAAAAATATCGAAAATTCTAAATTAAAAGAATTAATCGTTTGTGATACTATTCCACTACGAGGAAAATCTAAGAAAATAAAAGTATTGTCTAGTGCTAAATTATTCTCTAAGGCTATACGAAATACACATGAACATCGGTCTATTTCAGCTTTGTTTGTAGGAGGGTAGTTCAGTGGGCAGTATTACAGTAGGCAGTTGTTCCAAAAATAATAAGTTATCCTTTTAATCTTACAAAGACTTTTCTACCAGTTGTCTACAACTTAAATTAAGAAATAAAAATGGCGTTTCTCTAGTAAGAGGAACGCCATTTTTATTTGCTATTAGCCGTCAAATTAACAGATTTTTTATTCAAATATTAAAAACATCTATTTCACTACTTTGCTTGCCCACTTCACGTCTATTCATTATAGGAATTATTTTAATATATCCATCTTTACATTGTCAAGAGAAATAGCGTTTAATTGTTAGGTTTTATCGTGAAAAGTCTGATAGCTTACAGTCTGACAATGAAATGGTCTCTCTTCTAAAAAAATAATACCTTCAATTTCAGACCTTGCCCTAAATCCCACAATTGGGCAGGGAAGAAATTGGCTTGAAAATATGTTTGTAATGATGAAAGATGAACTATAAACGATGCATTGTAATTAATGGGAAATTTCAACCTCAAAATTCAACTGTAATTCCCACCGAAGGTGGTTTAAAATTTAAAATTGAATTTTACTTAGTTTCTTACAACTTCCTAGTTTGACGAATTCATTGTTCATCATTCATCGTTCATCATTTAAAAAAGGAACTGTGTGCAGCCGTTCCAAAAACCGATACTTCTAAATCACCTGACTAAAATCTTAATGTTTGTGTTAAGTAAAATGTACATCGTCTTCCTTTCGGATTGGAAGACGATGCATTTTTCACCGTACCTTAAAAATTTAATTTTGTCGTCCCTTAATCCTAAATTAACTAACTAAAGAAAAAGAGCCTCAACAAAAGAATTGGGCCTTACCAGTAGTATTTATTTTATCCAAATTACTTTATTTAAGGTATATTTAGATTGTTCACCAGATAAGTTACTACCCTAGAAAGATAGAAGCGTCAACTATGAAACCTATTAAGAAGGCTTCATTTTTCGAAGATTACAATGGTATTTTCCAAATGTAGGACTAACAAAAAGCTTATTTAACCATCAGCTTATTTCCATCCTATTTGGAGGCCCCTCTACTTTGAGACTCGAAAGGATGATTCATTTATTTATGCTTGTAAATAAATGGTCATCCTCATTTTTTTTGTCCCACTATTAGGATTTTACTTCTTTTAAATACTTGCCCACCTTTTGTTATTCCTGTTATTTGATAGACATAATTTCCTGCTGAGAGTTGATTGATATTTACTGATATTTGCTGTTTGCCTTGCAAAAATTGCTGAACTACTGTTGCTGCTGGTATTAAAGCTCCCTTTATGTCATAAATTTTTAAAGTGATGTGACTCGGCTCGCTCAATTTAAAAGGAATAGTCGTTTGAGTGGTAGCAGGATTAGGGAAATTTTCCCCTAAATTTATAACATTAGGAGTTGCTATTTCTGAAATACTGCTTACCACTTTTCCTACTAAATCTGTTTGGAATACCCCATTACCGTGTGTCGCAATTCTAAGTTTTTGGTTGGCTGGAGAAATACTTAAATGCATAGCCAAAACAACTTCTGGTAAACCTTCCATAAAGGGTGTCCAATTACCGCCGCTATCCTCAGAAACATAAACACCCAAATCATTACCAACGTAAATGTTGTCTGGACGCTCTGGGTCGATTACTATGGTGTTATGAGGGATGTCAGGTAAATTATTATCAATAGGAAACCAATTATTGCCACCATCTATTGTTTGATAAATATGAAAACTACCAAAACCTCCAAAAGTGATAAAAGCAATATTTTCATTGGTTGGATGAAAAGCGAAATCAGTGACTATTCTATCGGGTAAACCTGATAACTTTGTCCAGTTGATACCTCCATCTTGACTACTAAAAATGTTCGCTTCCCCCGTTACGTTAGGAGCAGTACTTACTAATAATTTGTTGAAATTATAGGGGGCTATTGCAATGGCTAAAATAGAATTTCCATTATCAATAAAATTACTATTGGGTGTGGTCCAATTATTACCTCTATCTGTTGATTTAAACATTAACCGTCCGCCTGCATATAAGACCCTTGGATTGGAAGGAGCTAATTCAAACGGGGCACTGAAAATAGGTTCGATAGCGCCCGGTGCAACGTCTTTAAAAGACTGACCACTATCGACTGACCGAAATATATTTAAGAATTGAGCAGAACCATAAATAATGTTATCATTTTCAAAATCTATGGCAGTACTCATACCATCTCCGCCTAAAACTTTTGTCCAAGCTCCTTCTCCTGTATAAATTGCCGTTGAATTATCTTGCATTCCACCAATGGCTAAATCTTTATTGGTACTGGAACTCGAGAAGTTAGCATAAAATTGAGCTGTTTGTAAACCACCGTTTCTGGATTCATAAGTTATTCCCCCGTCTTTAGAAACAAAGACGCCTCCGTCTGTTGCTAAAAAGAGGGTGTTATGCATGAGTGGATGAAAAAGGGCTTGATGAATATCGGAATGTACGTAGTTAGGAGGGCCATCTGGTTCGCCTACAGGACTTTTTCCAAAACGAGCATTCATCCAGGAAGTTTGCTGATTCATGGTAAATCCACCATTATCAGATTTCCACGCATCAATCCCAACTTGGATAACTGCTTGTGAATTATTGGGATTAACTGTTACATCATGAGCATACCAACCTTGAAAAGCAGCAATGTCTAAGTCATTGACTCGTACCCATGATTCTCCATCATTATTACTTTTAAATAAACCAATACTTTTAAAAGCATCGGCTACAGAGGCATAAACAATATTTGATGAGTTAGGGTCAATAGCTAATTTGGTTTTGCCCGAGTAATTGGTAGGAATACCAAGTTGTAATTGAGTGAAATCTACGCCGCCATTACGAGAACGATAAATGCCTGTGGTTTCTGCAAATAAGCTCCCATAAGAAACATAGATAATATTTGTGTCAACTGGATTAATCGCCACATCTACTGCCATTGGTAAGTTATGCAGAAGTGTCCAATTATTGCCTGCATCTGAGCTTTTCATTAAGCCTATAGATGTAGCAGCATATAAAACTGCTGGATTTAATGGATTGATGATAATGTCCTGCACGCCTCGCATTTCTTGATAACTCCAATCTAATGATTGTTCCCAACTAATACCGCCATCCGTAGATTTGAAAATACCAAAACCATAAGTACCCCTACTTAGTCTATTCACTACCCCCGGTTTACTTTCGATTGTATTATACATTTCTCCTGTTCCAATGTATATAGTGTTTGGATTTTGGGATGAAATAGCTATACTGGATACTGCTAAAATTGGAAACCCGATATTAACTCGTTCCCAAGCATTGTCACCAATACCCGCACTCGTTGTTTTCCAAAGTCCGCCACTTGCAGACCCTAGAAATATAATAGTAGAATCAATAGGATGAAAAGCTAAAGCTAAAGCTCTACCTGCAATATTCCTTGGCCCAATTCCTTCCCAGTTGGCTTGACTATTTCTATTAATTGCTAATGCTGCTTGCTGTTGATAGGCTTCGGTGATTTTTTGACTATTGATTCTTTGATAAGGATAACTTCTTTGTAAAGCCCATGCATCTAAAGCTAAACTGGCGCCACTTTGAGGAATTGTATGACTAGAATTCGTTGAGTTAAAATCACAGCTATACAAACAGAGCAATGAATAGAGTAGATAGAAAAAATGCTTCATTTGATTTGAAATTACAAAGTGAAAGTTATTTTGCGTAACTCTAATGAATTGGAAATGGCTAAATTGGAAACTGCTAGAGGTGTTTAACGACTAAAATGAATAATTGGCTGGATAGTTTGACCGAAAAAGGGCTAAAAATGTACAAAAACCTAAAAAAAAGCCCCTTTTATCATTTTTAAATGACCTCTTTCTAAAGGATACACACCACAAAGTATAAAGTTACTACCGCTTAATAAAAGTAAGTTTCATGAACTTGATATTGCTTGTATCTTTGTATCGTGTAGTTTTCTCATAGTATGTTTAGCTCTCCTACATTCCTTACCTTAGCCTCCCTGAATGTAGGAGAATTTTTTTTTCTGACCTTACCATTTTTCTTTTTCCCAACTTATATTATTGGTTTTTAGCTAAATAGAAATTCTCTTTTGCTCGCATTATTTTTTGTTCTGCCTCACTTTTATCTCCATAACCACAAAGATGTAATACGCCATGAATGATTACTCTTTTTAATTCTTTTAAAAAAGTAACCTCGAATTTCGTGGCATTCTCTTTAATGCGATCAATACTAATGTATATGTCTCCTTCTATAGGTTCTCCGTCGGCAGTGTAAGGGAATGTAATGACATCGGTAAGTGTGTCGTGATCAAGGTAGGCTACATTTATTTTGTGTAAATACGTATCATCACAGAAAATAAAATTTAGGCTAGTCAATTGGCATGCTTCAGCTGAGATAGTCGCTTTAATCCAATCGATTACCTTTTCACTTTGAGGTAAGTCAAAATCAATTGCTTCTGTATGAAATTGTACAGTATCTTCTGCTAGTTCATCGAAGTCGGGGAAGTCCATTAAAAATAAACTGGTGTTTGTATAGGAATGAGAGGAGGTTGCTGATTAAATTGCTATACTGTTTTATTTTTATTGTTAATGGAACATAGAGGTCTACATCTAAGTGGTTAACAATTTAACAATATAGCAATTTATCAATTGTAATTTATCCTCTTGGATTGTCTAAGGCAAAACGCATTTCTACGGTACTGCCATTATCTTGGAAGTCAACTTGGTCGGATAATTGGTGCATTAAGAATACACCTCGTCCACCAATTCTTGTTAAATTTTCTGGAGAAGTTGGATCAGGTAAGTTTTCATAATCAAAACCTCGGCCTTCATCTCTAACTTGAAAAGCTAAAGCGTCGAAATCTTCTTTTAAATTAACCTCTACTGTTTTTGACTCATCATTACCGTTTCCGTGAATGATGGCATTATTAACCGCTTCGGTTAAGCTAATAAGGATATTCCCATAAAGGTCTGGTGCAATTTTATATTTCTCTGCAACGCGTTCAACAAAATTTTCTACTCTTGAAACATTTCGAGGATCTGAAGATAATCTTAGCATATTCTCGGCTTGACTAGAAAGTAAATAATTAATCATTCGTTAGCTTTAGTGAGACTAAATGTTTTTAATTCGTATTTAGGATATGCTATGTTGTGGGATTAAACTAGTAAACAGTAGGGAAAGAAAAATTGTAATAGGTAACTTTAATTTTGTGCAATTTAAGTGGAATATTAATAGGACGCAAGGGGATGGATTAATTTTACAAAAGCTTTTTCTTTGAAAACTGCTGAAAACCGTTTAATTTTCAAGTAGTTAGCCTCGATTTCATGTATGTTATTTTTTTGACATTTTATTTTAGTAAGTAAAAATTTCTGCTGCTTTTATGTTGTATTTATTTATTTTTTAAAATATTATTTCATTTTTAAAATGTTTTATAGAAAGAATAAGTTATTTTTATCCAAATCCTATTATCTACTATAGGGGTAATGTTAAAATTTCGTGTCACTCATAATACAAAGCCAAAGTTTTTCATTTTTATAAATATAAAAGCATTTAACTTTGGTTTCAAAATTGCATTTAACAAAAAAGAGTTTTAACTCATCATTAGATTGTAGAAAGTTAACTATCTGGTTTTATACTAAAATAGCCAATGAAGTATAGAACCTATTTCACAAAAGACAACTATTAGTAGATTAAAATGCATAAAAACTGGATGCAACATCAAGAGGAAGACAATGCACCAATAGAGCAACTTTGGAAAATTAGTAAGGATTATAAAAAAGAATATCAACCTAATGTAGCAGTAGGTTTATCCAAGCTAAAAGCTAAAATCGCTCAAGAGGAAAGCGTGTCTGTGCCAACAAAAATAATTTCTATCAATAGAAGACTATGGTTAGGGCGAATTGCTGCGGCAGTTGCCTTGCTAGTAACTTGTAACTTTCTCTTCCTACTTTTTGTTAATAATACACCCGAAATTCAACAGTTGACTACAACTGATACGCTTATAGAAAAAGTTCTTCCTGATGGTTCTACTGTTTGGTTAAATAAACAGAGTCAATTATCTTTTCCTACAACGTTTTCAACAAAAGAGCGAGTGGTTCAGTTAAATGGAGAGGCATTTTTTAAAGTGACTAAGCATCCAAACCAACCTTTCATTGTCCAATTACCTAATAGTGAAATAAAAGTTTTAGGAACGGCTTTTAATGTTAGGGCTTATCCTGAGGAAACCACAACGGTTGTTGAGGTAGCAGAAGGAAAAGTGGCATTTAAAGCCGTTGGAACACAAGCACCAACTATCTTAGAAGCGAATGATAAAGTAATGCTGAATAATGTAGATGCAACTTTAAGTGACATTCAAGCACTAGATTGGACAACAACTGCTTGGAAGGCTAAACAGTTAAATTTTGCCGATAGGCCTATTCGTGAAATATCCAATTATTTGATGACTAATTTTGGTATAGAATTAGATTTTGATGCCGAAAAATTAGGGGATTGTCCGTTTAATGCTACCTTGGTTAAAAATACACCAACCGCAATACTAAAGAAGGTAGATTTAGCGTTTCCATCTATACAGTTGAAAGAAGTTCATTCAAAATATTATCAATTAAGGGGTACTTGTAACTAAATACCAGTGATTTTAAATAGCTTCTAAAAAAGCCTTACAACTTTCTAAGTGGTAAGGCTTTTTTCATGTTCTGATTAAATAAAAGAAAAAATAGATAATTCATCGAC
>CALFWI010000269.1 GCA_937928615.1 uncultured Saprospiraceae bacterium
TTCAAACTATCTCCAATCATTAACACCTTATTTTTAGCAGGAAAGTCCATTTTTTCAAAAGCATAATCGAAAATAGCTGGCTGAGGTTTAGAAATACCAATTTCATCAGAAACCACAATAACTTTAAAATAGTCCGCTAAACCACTTTTCATTAACTTAGGTCTTTGCACCTGTTTTAACCCATTGGTAATAATTCCTAATTGGTAAGGCTGTGCATCTTTTTTTAGTAAATTTTCTCCACCTTCCATAAACACAGATTTCTCAGATAATTGCTCCAAGTAATAATCGCCAAGCTGCCTTGCATTTTGGTTTGGTAAATTTAGCGCAGTTAAAAAACGGCTAAATCGTAGATTATTTATTTCCGATTGAGGTAGTTTTCCCGCTTCAAAATCATCCCAACACTGTCTATTTATTTTTTCATAAATAGACAAATGTGATTTATCAAAGACAATTCCAACAGTTTGCAATGTCTTTCCTAGCGCATAATGCTCAGACACATTAAAATCTAATAAAGTATTGTCTAAATCGAAAAGTAACCATTCATATTTCATCGAACAATATTACTTTTTTGTTCGTATAAAGACAAGAAGTTCGTGAAATTTATAGAAGGACGTTATTATAATAAAACAAAGACACTAAGTTATTTTTTAACGCCACTTGAAATTTGAGTTTGTCAAAAATACAATTATCTTTGCGCCATGATGATAAAAAAATGCACCTACAAAAAAACGAAACGCACGAAGCAACCATAGCCTCGGGATATTTTTTGTATTTGTTTATATAGCATTATCAATACGCCAAAAGACCCGAGCTTCTTAAAAGTTCGGGTCTTTTGTTTTATACCAAACCAATCAAATCAAATTAGGTGATTCAAATTATTATCTAATTGTAACTACTAAAGAGTAAATTAGAGACCATCTACCTACCGCCAGGCAGGTTTCATTAAGGGAATAGAGATAACACGCCAGTATTTGCGAATAGCATTCGAGATACTGGAGGACACCCTCTAGCTAGAAGTCTCTAATTTCTGCGCTCTATTTTAGTTACTTCTAATTAAAAATTAAAATGCGAGTATTAAAATTTGGAGGAACGTCGGTTGGAAAGCCAGAACGCATGCAGCATATTGCCCAACTGATAAATGACGGCGTTGAAAAAATTGTAGTTTTATCAGCAGTTTCAGGCACAACCAATAGCCTAGTCGAAATACACACCGCTTATAAAAAAGAGGGTAAAAAAGCGGCTCATCAGCTAATTGATAAACTAGAAGCTAAATATCATCCATTTATTAAAGATTTATACAGTGAAAATGCTTCTATAAAAAAAGCAACTGCCTTAATTAAAGAGAAATTTGATTTGTTACGGTCTTTTAAATCGAAAAAATTTAGGGAGGCAGATGCTAAAACAATCCTAGCACAAGGCGAATTAATATCCACGCATTTATTCTTGTATTATGTACAAGAAATTGGCTTAAATGCCACCTTGATTCCTGCTTTAGATTTTATGAAAACGACTGACGGTGAACCTGATTTAAAATTTATTGCTAAAAAATTAAGAAAAACCTTAGTCAAATCAGGCAAACATCAATTATATATTACGCAAGGGTATATCTGCATGAATGAGGACGAGGAGATTGACAACTTAAGAAGAGGAGGAAGTGATTACACCGCTACTTTAATTGGCGGCGCTTTACCAGCAACCGAAATCCAAATTTGGACAGATATTGACGGCATGCATAATACCGACCCTAGAGTGGTTAAAGATACCTTCCCTATTCACGAATTATCTTTTGATGAAGCCGCAGAATTAGCTTATTTCGGTGCAAAAATTTTACATCCTTCTTGTGTCTTACCTGCGCAAAAATCTGGCGTTCCTGTAAAATTGTTAAACACCATGGAACCAACAGCAAAAGGAACGGTTATTTCTGAAATCGTAACTTCTACTCCACAGCGGGTAAAAGCAATTGCTGCTAAAGATGGCATTACCGCTATCAAAATCAAATCTTCTAGGATGCTCAATGCTTATGGTTTTCTAAAAAAGATTTTTGAAGTCTTTGAAGATTACCAAACTTCCATTGACATGCTAACAACATCGGAAGTCGCTGTCTCTTTGACGATTGATGATGATACCAATTTAAAAGCAATCACTAAAGCATTAAGGGCATTTTCAAGAATTGAAATAGATAAAAATCAAACGATTATCTGTGTGGCAGGAGAGTTTAAACATACAGAAGCAGGTGTTGCCGCAAAAGTCATTAATACCTTAAAAGAGATTCCATTGAGAATGATTTCCTCAGGAGGTAGTCGTAGCAATATTTCGATTCTAGTAGATTCTAAATATAAAGTGGACGCCATGAATGCCTTAAATGAAGGGCTTTTTGCAGATATTTTGAAGAAAAAAAGAACAAAATAAAAAGTATGGGAGGTTGTTAGAAATTATTAAGGAGTATCTTAGACAAAATTACTGCTAATAACGGGAATAATAACCTCCTATAACTTCCATATTAAGGCCGAATCACCATCAATCGCCGAGTAGCAATCGTCTTCCCTTTAGCATCGGACAAACTATATAAGTAAGTACCTTTCCGCAATTTAGAAACATCTAACTTCTTCGTTTTAAATCCATTTAAAGGATATTTCTCTTCCATGACGACCACGCCTAGAATATTATAAATCCTCAAAGAATATTCCGAAGGTTT
>CALFWI010000270.1 GCA_937928615.1 uncultured Saprospiraceae bacterium
ATCTGATTTAAAAATACTTTGGATTCAATATGTTCCAATTCCATTGGTTTCGGCAAATCTCCGAATAACGAAAATCCTCCACCCAATAATACTGGAATTGTTGTTATTCTCAGTTCATCAATCAAATCTGCTTTTAGGAAATCTTGAATCGTTCTGCCACCATCAATATATAACTTAAAATATCCCTTTTTGTGGATTTTATTAAGAATTTCTTGTGGCGTTCCATTTGTCAAACTTACTTTTTTGTTCAATTTCTCAGGAATTTCCTTTAGGGTATTACTTAATACAAATACGTGTTTACTGTAAGGCCATTCTATGCCAAATCCACAGACCGTTTCGAAGGTGGTTCGCCCCATAACAATGGCATCTATTTCTTCCATTAAAGCAGTATAGCCCATATCATTATTCTCGGGGTTTGGGATTGCATGTAACCAATCTAATTCACCATTCTTTCCAGCAATATACCCGTCTAAACTTTTTGCGATAAATACAATATTCTTTTTCATTTATGCTTCTTACGTTCTTTATTTTGCTTACGGAGCACCTTATTACCTCATTTTACTCATTCCCCAAAAATTGCCTTGTCTTACAATCCAAAAAATTCATTACCTTCGTGATAATTAAAAGCTAAATTACCAAAAATATGTTTGCTAGATTGTTTCTTTTTATATCTTTTATCAGCATTTTGACGGTTGCTTGCCGACATCAAGCGTCATTAAAGGATGCTACTACGATTTCAGCTGATATTAAAAACAACTATGCCCCTGATAAAAGGGTCGCTTTGTGGGATATTAAATTAAGCCCATTAGGTAAAAAAACACTACTAAAAGGACAAACCAATTTACCTGCTGCTAAAGCTGATTTCCTTAAACAATTAGCCGCTAAAAATATAACTTTTGTAGACAGTCTGGAAGTTTTACCAACTAAAATATTAGGCACCAAAACTTTTGGCATCGTCAATGTCTCCGTCTGTAATATTCGTTCCAAAAATGGGCATTCGCAGGAACTAACTACCCAATCTTTATTGGGTACGCCTATCAAAGTACTCCAACAAAAAGACAATTGGTTCCTCATTCAAACGCCTGATAAATACATTGCTTGGCTCGACCACGGTGGTTTTGTCCAAGTCGATGAAGCGACTTATAAAGAATGGATTAGTGCGCCAAAAGTTATATATATCAATGATTTTGGTTTTAGTTATGAAACGCCTAGTTTACAAGCACAAAAAATTACGGACCTTGTAGCTGGCAATATTTTAAAGTCTATTGGCATAGAAAATGGATTTATTAAAGTTCAATATCCCGATGGAAGAACTGCCTTTGTTCCTGAAAAAGCCGTCGTTAATTACGATACTTGGTTGGCCTCTAGAACACCCAATGCGACCAATATTTTAGCAACGGCCCAAGAATATTTAGGCCGTCCTTATTTATGGGGAGGCACTTCTGGAAAAGGGATGGATTGTAGTGGTTTTACCAAAACGGTCTTCTATTTAAATGGGGTGCAATTAGCGAGAGATGCTTCCCAGCAAGTCCATACGGGTAATCTGATAGAAACGGATGAAACCCTAAAAAATGTCGTACCAGGAGACTTATTATTCTTTGGTCGAAAAGCAACAACCGAAAAAAAAGAACGCATTACCCATGTTGGTATTTATATGGGTAAAGGCGAATTTATTCATGCCTCTGGAGATGCAGGCGTTAAAATTGAAAGTTTGATTGCTGGCGCTGCTAATTTTAATCAAAAGCGATTGGATTCTTTTGTAAAGGCTAAACGAATAGTGACTTCTTTGGGGCGAAATGGGGTGGATTTATTGGCGGAGTTGCCTGCTTATAATCCTTCGGAGTTGTAAGAATGACATCTAATTCCAACGGATTTATTAACCCAACGGATGTTCGCTTCTCAATTTATTTTTTTGATTCTTTTCAATTTTAGATAATCGACAAAATATTTCATCACATATTAACGTCTAAATTCGTGGGGAAGAATAATTTGTGGGGAATCACTTAAATTATCTGCTTCCACCCCTGATGAATCGCTCCATTAATCGTATTGCGTCTAGCCCCTGTTACCGTTTTCAACACATTCGGCACATTCTCTACGCGCATCACACCCATCCAAGCCATTAAAACCGCTTCTTTAAATTGAATAATATCTGGATTTGGGATAACGATTGCTAAATCAGCAACTTCAGCACATTTTGCTTGTAGTCGTTCCATCAAAAAAATATTAAAAGCGCCACCACCAGTTGCCAATAAAGACAATTTATCTTTTTGGTGATTTTCTTTCCGAATCACTTGCTTGATGGCAAAAGCAATTTGGTGGGCAATATGCTCCACTAAAGTGCATAATTGATTGGGAATCGCTGTTTTGTCATCTTCCAACTGACTTAAAATGGCTGTTTTACTCCAAGCATTGTCTAATGATTTAGGGTAAGATTTTCTATAAAAATCAGCTCGATTAATTGCTTTCAATAAATCTGGTAGGATTGTTCCCGAAGCAGCAATTTGCCCCCCTTCATCATATTCTAAATTTACTTGATTGGCTAAAAAATTTAATAGTTGGTTGGCGGGACAAATATCAAAGGCCAATACTTTATTTGGTAAAACCGCTGTCATATTAGCTATACCACCAAGATTCAAATAAAAATCATGCCCTGGTAATAAATATTTATCAACGATTGGTGCAACTGGTGCGCCTTCTCCATCTATGGCAATATCTTGGTTTCTAAAATTGGAAATAACTGGATATCCCGTAATAGCTGCCATTGCTGAACCATCACCGATTTGTAGGGTCATTCGTCCTGCTGGCTCATGAAAAATAGTATGTCCATGAGAAGCAATAAAATGAGGTTCAATTTTATAGCGCGCTATAAAATCCGCCACCATATCTCCTAAATAATGCCCTAGATAAGTATGTGTTTTGGCAAGAATAAGTGCCGTTTGGGTAGGCAATTGGCTCAATCTGGCTTGCCATGCCTCAGAAAAGGCAATGGTTTCTGCTTCTAAGATTTGCCAATCGTGCACGACTATTTGATTAACTGCCGTCTTTTCTATTTCAAAATTACAATAGGCTATATCTAATCCATCCAGAGAACTTCCCGACATTAACCCTAATGCTTTATAATTTTTTCTGGACAAAAGTAGGTGTTTTATTAGTTGTCAGTTGTCAGTTGTCGGTTGTATGTTTTAAAATAAAACGGATAACCGACAACTGCTAACTGAAGTTTATTTCTTCAATTTCTCTGTATATTCTACGACTGCTTTAATTTTAGCTTCACTTAGTAAGCCTTTAAAAGGAGTCATCGTATTTCTACCGTTCGTTACCACATTAATCTTTTCGTCTATGGTCAATTTTGATTCTGTTAGATTCGCTGCACCACTGGCGCCCATATCTCCATAAACGCCATGGCAGGTAACGCAGTATTGTTTGTAAACTTTTTCACCGTCCACTTTTTTCTTTTTCTTGGCTGTCTTTTTTGTCGTTTTTTGTTCTTTAGGTGTTTCTCCTCCGCAAGCGAAAACAGCAAAAGCTAAAATGGCAATAAATGCTAAAAATCTCATTTTCAGTTATTTATAATTATTAATTTTAATCTACCTCTTTATTACATGTTGCGAAAGTACAACAAACCCTATTGATTACCATAAAATGTAGGCTAATTTTTTTGTTAAAAGGCATTAAAGGGAAAACGGAAAGATAAAAGTAATAAGATAAATTGCCTATTGAAAATTAGAGGCATTACGATTGGGAAAAGCTTTGCTGTTATGATGATTTTGTTGCTGTATTTTAAGGTCATTATAAGCAGTAGTCGTATCTAAAATTTGCCACTCTATGACCTCTTTTTTATTTTGATACATCATGTTAAATATATAGTCATAATAGCCTGGCAGAAAAGCATGTTTTGTTTCTACCCCTGTAAAAACAATCCGACCATCAGCTTTTAGTCGATTAATTAAATCATCAAAAACACTTTCTAGGAATGGAAAATAAGGAATGATATTTTGGTTCCTTAAATTTTCAGTTACAAATAAACTATCACAACTATGCAATAGGATTGCATCTTTATTGATGAGTAAAATTTGTTTGAGTAAAATCATTTTTGATGATCAATTATTATTTGAATGGGGTATTATAGTGGTTAAAAATGTATAACCTACATCAATAACAAAATAAAATATAGTTAGTTTAACTATACAACTCTGGTTTATTGTCAAAGATTGTTCCTTTAGCAAAAAATCATGTTAGATATTTCCTAGACTTACCTATTAAGCGATGAATTCTTCTGCTAAATTTGAAAATAATTGTTCTACATTATCTCCTGTCTTAGCACTTGTTGTTGCATCTACGTGAATAGCTACCTCCTTTTTTATTTTATCCAGCGCAGCAATATCTATCACATTATCCGTCCCTTCCTTTAGAATTAAATCTTCCTTATTACCAACAACTTTGATAATAGCATCGGGTAAAATATCATTTAAGATTTTCATATCTACGCCAATATTTTTATAAGTTGAAGGTCGTGTTAAGTCGAATACATAAATAATGGCACTCGCTCCTAAGAAAAATGACTTTGGAACTTTGTCTTGTCTTACCTCTCCCGCAATATCCCAAAGCAAAATAGAAACTTCTTCGCCCCTTATTTCTACGACCTTTTTATCAACTTTCACCCCAATAGTGGTAATGTATTTTTCACTGAATGTTCCTTTAATAAATCGTCGGAATAGTGAAGTTTTACCAACACCAAAACTTCCTGTCAGAATGACTTTTCTGCTAATCATATAGATAGTTAAATTTCTGAAAATTATTGATCATATCTCAATAATTTCTTTTTCGTAAGTAAGTGGTTAAATGTTATTTTTCTGACTGCAATGTATGCTTTATTTTATAAATTTCTCTCGCAAGGAAATGGATACCTTTTCAAAAATCTGGTCTGGTTCAGCTGGTAGCGTATTTAATTCTTCTTCTGCAAAACCTAATAACTCATTGGCTAACCCTTCTCGTTCAGTCGAAGACATTGAACCGCTAATAGCTATAGCAATATAATAGGAATAAAAATTCTGTAATAGAATTTTATAAGTTCCATATTGAATCATTTCCAAATCTTCTCGTTCCCGCTTGAAGGCATCTTCCACAAAAGATTTAATCGCCGTCAACATCCCCGCAATCACATCTTGATCTATCGTATTTTCGGTGGAGGCACTTCCAAATAGTAAACCTGAATTCCGTTGAATTACATAAATTTCTTCAATTTGATAATCTTTTAAATCATGGATAACTTGGTCGCTTACCGTAATCCCCAAAAGGGAGTTTTTAAGCCGCCATAAAATACCTCTGCTAAAAAAGGTTTTCTTAATGCTCTCATCAATGCTATCTTTCAGCATTTGAATCTGATGATTCACATACTTCTTAATCATTTTACCCATAACAGGATAAATCACATCTAAAATTTCTTCTTGAGAGGCTTTCAATTTCACCTCTATCATTTTATCCACGGTTACTTTAAACTCTTTCGGAAAGTTCTCTTTAAAAAAAAGCATTCTTTCTTCTATAATAGGTCGAATTTTTTCTGATAAAATTACAGGATCATCTATCGTCTCTTGGAGCCGTTCGATTGCTACTCTCTCCTCCTTCAATAAAATACTTTGAAGCTGATTTAGCAATTCCTTATCCTGCTTTTTATGTGACGTAGCTACCATTTTGAAAGGTGTAAAGGTATAGAGGTTGAGCCGTGTAAAGGTATAAATACTAATGAAAATCCCTTATATACCTGTTTACTACTTCCCCTACCCTAGCAAACGTTTACTCATTTCCGAAAATAATTCCCCCATTTTCTGTCTATCATCTCCAGTTACTTTATCTACTTTTTGATGTAGGCCCTCAATATTACTAATTAATAGCCGCTCCAGTTTATCGAATCGTTCTGAAATATCGTTCTGCAACTCTTGCAATCTTACCTCTGTCTGTTTTTCTAATCCATTCAACTTCTCATTTAAAGCAGCTTCTAAAGCATGCAGATTCTCTTGGACATTTTCAAAACGACCATCGTATTCTTGCATTTGTTGCCCCATCAAAATATTACGAATGGTCGTAATTTCTCCAGGATTAATGGTATTATTCTGTTCTTTATTTGCCATGATTGTCATACTAGTTAAAAATAAGTGCTTACTTTTAAATTTAACTCGAAGCAACTTATTTTTTTAGGTTTACTTAATTTTGGATAATAATTAGTGTCGGGCAAGATATAAATTAAAAACAATAATAACAATTAATTCGTTATAGTCCTAACTTAAAATACTGATTATGAAGCTTCTACTATACACTACTGCTTATCCACCTAGAGTACAGTATATTTGTCAGCAAGTCTTTACTAACTGGTTAGGTATACAACTTGATTGGACCAATGATGTCCTTCAATATAAAAATTATATTGGATTCAAACTTAATTATAGTACTAAAGCACTTGAAACGAATGATTTTTTATTGCCTAAAAGTAAGTTATTATTTGAAGGTAATTTAAAAAATCAACCAATCTTTCCTATTTGGTATAACAAAATTCCTGCCCTTTTCGCTGTCTCTGTTCCCAATGCCATATTTCCCTTTGACTTATTGGCTACTATTTTCTTTCATTTAAGTCGCTACGAAGAATATTTACCTTTTCAAGCAGACCAACACGGACGGTTTCCTGCTTCCGAAAGTTGGGCTTATCAAAATGATTGTTTACAATTACCCATTGTTGATTTATTAGTCATTGAATTAAAAAAAGCATTAAAAAAAAGGTTTCCGTCTATTGTTTTTAAACCTCAACAATTTCAATTTTTGCCAACTTATGATATAGATATGGCTTGGGCATTCCGACATAAAGGTTGGAAAAGAAATATGGGTGGTTATTTTAATGACTTAATAAAAGGGCAATTTACTTCCTTAAAAAATAGAATCAAAACGCACTTATCGTTACAAAAAGACCCTTTCCAAACTTTTGAATGGTTAGATGGTAGGAATCGAACATTTAATTTAAAACCTATTTATTTTTTCCTCTTAGGAGATTATGCGACATATGACACCAATAACCTAGTGACGGCCAAACCTTTTCAGCAATTAATTCAAACACTTGCTGCTTTATATAAAATTGGTATTCACCCTTCTTATCAATCTGTTGGTCAACAAACAATTATTGACAAAGAAAAACAACGACTTACGGAGATTACCCAACAAACAATTCATCGTAGTCGACAGCATTTTCTCAAATTACATTTACCACAAACTTATCGACAATTAATTCAAGCAGGCATCCAAGCAGATTATTCTATGGGGTATGCCATGGCTACTGGATTTAGAGCAGGTACCTCCCTACCCTTTTATTGGTATGACCTTGCCGCAGAAACTAGTACCAATTTATCTATTCACCCTTTCCAAGTGATGGAAGTTACGTTAAAAGAATATTTGAAACTAAGTCCTGAAGCTGCAAAAATACATGTTCAGCAATTGATTGCTACGACAAAATCGGTCAATGGTGTTTTTTGTAGTTTGTGGCATAATAGTTCTTTCTCTGAATTGGAAAACTGGAACGAATGGGAAAATGTTTACGTTGATATGTTGGAAAGTATTTCCTAAGTTTAGTCATTTTTCTTACTTTTGCCCCAGAGTACCGTCGAATTCATTCGACCTATAACCAAAGCGAATGAATCCTGATAAATCGAGGACAAGTTTTGCCTGTATATTAAAATTATCAAAAACAACTACTCAATCATTTCAAATATGATCAATCTAATACTTTTTGGCCCTCCTGGCTCTGGAAAAGGAACACAAGCTGCAAAATTATTGAAGAAATATAAATTAGTCCATATCTCAACGGGTGATTTATTTCGATTCAATTTAAAAAATAATACGCCGCTTGGTTTAGAGGCTAAGAAATATATTGATAAAGGAGACTTAGTGCCCGATAGTGTAACGATTAATATGTTGACAGCAAAGGTCAATGAAAATCCTAATGCTAATGGTTTTATTTTTGATGGTTTCCCTAGAAATGTACACCAATCCGAAGCTTTGGATGCTTTATTAACTAGCAAAGGGTCAGCAGTTTCTGCTTTAATTGCTTTAGATGTGGATGATGAAGAATTAACAAACAGATTATTAGCAAGAGGTAAGACTTCTGGTCGAAAAGATGATTCTGATGAATCAATTATTAGAAACCGTCTAAGTGTTTATCATAAGGAGACTAGTCCTGTTTACGATTATTATGATAAAGCAGGTAAATCTGTTAAAGTAAATGGTGTCGGTACCCTATTGGCTGTCTTTAGACGGCTTTGTAAGTTGATGAATAAATATTAACGGTAAACGGTGTACGGTTAATCGTACACGATTCGTTTTGATCTTTGTTAAAAAAATCATCCGTGTTCTTTCAAAATCTATGGTCCTATTTCAGACCACCGATAAGTGAAAGGACACGGATTTTTTATATCTTTTACAGCCATGAAAATCCTTCTTAATCATACCTCTTTCCTCTTTTTTGTAGGCTTATTTTTCAGTATTTCAGCGTGTAGCCCCAAACTAATCACCAAAAAAGCACAAAAAAATCTTCATCAACAAATTGCCCATTCCCCTATTTTCAGTCAAGGTTTTACAGGTTTTCAAGTATATGACCCTGCGTCTAAAACCGTGTTATATGAACAGTTTGCTGATAAATACTTTACCCCAGCTTCTAATACTAAAATTGTTACTTTTTATGCGGCTGCTAAAATTTTAGGCGAGACCATTCCTGCCTTAAAATATCAAATTCAGGGTGATTCGCTTATTTTTTGGGGTACAGGTGACCCTTCTCTTTTTCATCCCAAATTGCCCTTTAACCGAAATGTCATTGACTTTTTGAACAGTCGAACCGAACAATTATTTTATTGTCCTGATAATTTTATGGACGCTCGCTATGGTACTGGTTGGATGTGGGATGATTATCCCTATTATTTCCAACCTGAATTGGCGGGATTGCCCATTCATGGTAATTTTATTCGCATACAAGGTGATAGGAATAGTACCAATTTTAACATTACCCCAAGCTATTTTACCGATAAAATAAATGGTCAGCCAAGTTTAGGTGGTCAAACGGCTCGTTTTTACCGACAAGAAAAACAAAATATCATTGATTATAATCAACAACCTGTTGGTAAAAAGGATTTCGATAGGTCTTTGCCTTTTATCTACGCTGATACTTTAGCCTTACAAATATTGCAGGATTCTCTGCAAAAAAAAGTGCACCTCTTGCCAAACTTTGGTACTTCCACTGCAAATAGTCAACTTATCTACAGCATTCCGACGGATAGTGTACAGCAACAAATGATGCAAATAAGCGATAATTTTTTGGCAGAACAGTTAATGTTGTTGGTTGCCAATACTGTTTTTGATACCATGACTATTGCCAAAGGTATTCAATTCGCTAAAGATTCTTTGCTGAACGATGCGCCTGATGAATTACTTTGGCAGGATGGTTCTGGGCTAACCCGCTATAATCAGTTTACGCCCCGTTCTATGGTCTATGTTTTGGAGAAAATTTATACTGAAATCCCGAAAGCACGCTGGCTCAATGTTTTTCCTGCTGGCGGTGTTTCTGGAACGATTAAAAATAATTTTGGTAATAATACCGAACCTTATATTTATGCCAAAACAGGGTCTATGAGGCATGTTCGCTGTTTAAGCGGTTTTCTATTTACTCGAAGTGGGAAAACCTTGATTTTTAGTTTTATGAACAATCATATTCCTGGGAGTTCTAAGCCTTGGACGGAAGAGATGGAGCGGGTTTTGGCTTGGATGTACGAAGCGTTATAGTGTATAAAGGAACTTCAGTTCCTTGTTTTTTCGGGAAACTGAAGTTCCCCTATACTTAGCTTCTAGGAAACTGAAACGCTACCGTCCGAACCCGCTTACTAATTTCCCCATCCTTCTCCGCTTCTAATATCATCCCTTGCGCTATCGGTAATTCAAATACTTCTTGCATATTCCGAATCACCCCCGCTGGCACTTTGGCGGCCTGAAAACGAGCCAATAAAATGGATTGATTAAACTGTAAAAACAAAGGCGTTAATATAGCCTGCAAAGCGGTTCGATGCAGGACTCGCTGGGCATTACTCACAAATCGTTCATCGGTCACTAACTCCCTTTTCCCCAAACAAGTACACAATTCTGCAAATTGCTTTTCTGTGCCAACTGCTAAAATAATTTCTTGCTGGTCCTTCGTTTTAAATATTTCGCCATAAGGCGCAATATTAGGATGTTGTGTCCCCATTCTTTGCGGAATATAACCTTCATTTAACCAATTAGCCGCTTGATTAGCCAACGAAGCAATGGCTGCCTCCGCTAAAGAAACCGTGATAAAATCGCCTTTATCCGTTTTAGTTCTTTGCCATAAAGCAATTAAAATAGCTTCTTTTAATTGGTGGGCAGCTAGTAAGTCAATCAAGGCAACGGGCATTTTTACGGGCGGTTGATTCGGTGCGCCATTCATATACAAAAAGCCCGTTTCTGCTTGTAATAGAACATCAAAACCTGGACTAGGATTATCTTCTCCATAAGCGGTTAAATTGGCATAAATTAACCTTGAATTAATCCCACTTAAAGTATCATAATCCATCCCTAAAGGTTGGGCTGACCCCATTTTAAAATTAGCAATCACCACATCTGCGGTTTTAATATACGCCATTGCTACCTGATGGTCTTCCTCCGATTTTAAATCTAGAAAAATGGATTCTTTTCCCCAATTCACACTATGAAAATAAGCGGATTCGGGTTTCTTTTTATCCTCGGTTGGCAACCGCCATTTTCGAGTGACATCTCCCCCCGTTTTTTTATTTTCTATTTTAATCACGGTTGCTCCTAGTTCCGCAAAAAATTGTCCGACTGCTGGCCCTGCTAAAACACTGGCTAATTCTACTATTTTTAAATCTTTGAAAAGTTCTTTCATAGGTATGGAGGTGAGGAGATTTATGAGGTAATGAGGTTGAGGAGTTGATGAGGTCTTGGCTATCTCATAACCTTATCAATTGATTTACCTCATCCACTCATCTATCTGTTTTCTTGAATTAATTTTTGAATACCTTTGGAGGAATACCCTAATAATTTACCAAATCTAACGGCAACGTCTAGCGCCTCTTGTTCGTTATAAATGCCGTGATGTGTTAGGTCTGATTTATCCCTTTTGATGGCTAAATATCGGTCCAAGGTATGTCCTTGGTATAAAAGTAAGACTTCTTTCCCTTCGACTATATCGGCAGGAAATAATTTGGTGACAATTAACTCTTTTTCTAGGTATAATTGCACGTCATATTTAGCAGCAATTTTAGTTGCTTCAGGAAGAAATAATGCCATTTCGGCCCTACTTAATGGATGACTTAAGGCTAAAGGTTTTACGCCAGCATTCACCACTTCTGAGAAAGCACTAATCACGCCTAGATGGAAAGAAGTCTGGTCTATTTTTGATGGATTGGCAGTAGAATTTGAACAATTTGACAAAGACAAACAACCGCCAATTAATAAGTAAAAATAAAACTGTTTAAACATAATTAAAGATTATAGAGTTGTTGATAGGAAGAACGACGAAGCGGTTAATCTTTATTTCGCCTAATAATTTTACCTATTCGTCCGATATTTTACGAAGGTAAACTGGAAATAGGTAATTTACAATAGTGGAAATTACGTTTATTTGTAAATAAAAAAGATTATAAACTCCATAGCCCTTTAATTCCAAATAATAAACCCATCTAGGAAACCTATTTTCCTAGCACCGAAAAAGTAATAGTATATGATAGATTTATTATATCCCGTAAGTTATCTAGTGAGCCTCAGTGGTTTGATTGGCTGGTTTTATGTCCAAGATAATAAGCGGCGTAGTCGCCAAATGAGTAAATTATTTTTAGGCGGTTTTTTTGCCTATTTAATTTCCTTAGGCATGGCACAAGGAGAGTTGCCCTATAAACTTTTTGTCTTGTTTAGAGACTTAGTGGTTTTAGGCGTCGTCTCTCAGTTTTTTAGTTTTTTCAGAAAATATAAGCTGCTCTTTTTTGGGCTACTCTTTGCGCTTTATGGCATGATTGGCACCAAAGGAATGGGCATTTTACAAGCCACTTTCCCTGAAAAATCCAGTACTAATAATGCGGAAGAAGCAGATATACCAACGGGGGCCATTGATCAACCTGCTACTACTAAAAATAATTTATCCAATTTAGACCAAAATGGAGAGTTATTAATTGAAATATATGAAGGCAATACCATCCAAGACATTGCCCAAATGTTGGAGAGTTATGGCATTACTTACAAAAGAGCCTTTCATCCCGAAAAAGCTGATTTTACGGATTTAGATGATTATTATGTTTTAAATGTACCTGATAACCAATTGGGTAATTTAGCGGAGATTGAAAAACAATTGTACAAAACCATTATGGTGGATTGGGTGGAAGAAAATGAGGTGATAAAGATTGCTCCGATTGAAGCCACTAAGCTATCTAAACCGATTGAAAAAAGATTTGGGATTAATGACCCTGGGTTGGCACAAATGTGGGGATTTGAGGCGATGGGCATCGACCAATTTTATAAAAGTATTGCCGCTGATAATATTCAGCCGCAACGAAAAGCAATCATTGCCATTTTAGATACAGGCGTCGATGCTAAACACGAAGATTTAGCAGGTAATTATAAATCCATTAAAAGCAAATACGATAAAGATACGCAAGGACATGGTACGCATTGTGCAGGTATTGCGGGGTCGGTGTCTAATAATGCTACTGGTGTGGCTTCTTTTTCTCAAAATAATGAATTTGTACAAATCACTAGTATTCCTGTTTTAAATAGTTTTGGGATGGGGACGCAAAAAAGTATTATTGATGGCATCATCGAAGCGGCTGATAATAAAGTGGATGTTATTTCGATGTCTTTAGGTGGCAGATCTAGTCCGACTAAACAAAGGGCTTATGAAAGAGCGATTAAATATGCCAATGACGCAGGGGCAGTTGTCGTCGTAGCGGCAGGTAACTCCAATGATAATGCTAAAAATTATGCGCCTGCTAATGTAAAAGGCGTGATTGCGGTTAGTGCCATTGACCAACAATTAAAAAGAGCGACTTTTTCTAATTATGTGACTGATTTAGCAATGGGCGTAGCTGCGCCTGGGGTCGATATCTACTCTACTTTTCCTAAAAATGAATATAAAACATTGAACGGAACCTCTATGGCAACGCCTTATGTCTCTGGTTTGGTTGGCGTACTGAAAAGTATTAATCCTGCTTTGAGTACCACTGAAGTTTATGATATTTTGCAAGGTAGTGGTGTTGGCACAAATTCAACTTCTGAAACTGGGCGGTTTATTCAGCCTGGAGAAGCGGTGAAGTTGGTACCTGTGGGGAAATAGGCTATTCCATTTAATGATGGGTATCAGGAAAGCGATAAGGGATTTAGTATCTCTTATCGCTTTTTATATTTTCTATGTTGAAAAGATGAGTTATTATTTGATGAATTGGTAACCGTTAGCCTAAGTTATAAAATCTAGATTTAAAGGAGCTTTAGCTTCGTCTCTGTCTGTAACCAAAATTTTTGTTAAGTATTTTAAGGGGTGTAGCCTTGTCCCAATAGGTTTCGTTTTTTTAGTCAATCAATCCCTTTTACCATTCTAAGGCGGAACGGTAGCCTAGTTGAATGTTTACTACCTACCGTTCCTTTTTGCCTATTCAGAGAGATATTTTCATTTGATTTAAAAATAGATGCTACCCAAGCAGGTAACACCGTTAGAACCCCAAAAAACTAATAAGAAACAATGTAATATGATATTGAAAGCGTGAAATCAACGGTTTGGGAAGAAACACTTAAGTACTACCCGCTTGTAAATATTTTAGCTGGTAAAAATTAGTCCCCCTCCTGCTTAGAAACAGAGCAGTAATATCGGGAGACCAAAAATTTATTGAGTACTTATTCTTATTGACGTGGTGATATTAGTAATGGCTGTCCAGCAATACGAAAAAACAACCAAATATTAGGTTTGAGATTAAGATTTCTAATCCTTTATTTCAAGCTATTGATTGAATTTTCAACCGCTATACTATTTTCCTTAATTCTATTCCAACTACTTTTATTGTAAAAAATAGGATTAATATCAAATAATTCGTTTAATTTGTATTACTAATCCCCTATTAAAATAATTACTACAAATATAAGTAAATACTTTAATAATAACAATGAAATTTTAATGAAAAACACAATATTTTAATTATTTTTAAAAAAAATATTAAATCTGTGCATTTAAGAATAAAAAAACTTTTAAAATTAAGTGAATTTTCTATTGCTGATATAGCAGCAAAAGTAGCTACTTCTGAAAGTACGATTAGAAACTTTAAGGCGGGACGCAATGAACCAAGTGTTGCTTTCCTTAAATTTCTATTTACAGAATTTCCAGACCTAAACCCTAAGTGGTTATTTTTTGACGAAGGAGAAATGTTGTTAAAAGATGAAAGGAATTCAGAAAGTCAGTTAAGAATAGAGCTTTTAGAAAAAAAGATGCAAGAGATTCAACCAATAGTGAAATCTCTTAATAAAAAACTAGATCAATTTGTGGAAAGTTTTGACGAAGTAGATTTAGATGCCTTAATAAAATTGATTAAAGCGTCTTAAAAGGTAAATAAGGGCTATTGATTATTGACTTACAAAGGTGGGTCGTATCAAAAATTAGAAATCATGTAAAGGTTTTGCTAACTTAATGGTAACATTAACCTTCGAGCAAAATCTAGACATATGAAAAAAGGTACTCTCTCTGCCAAAAAGAAGTTACTTAAGTCCCTTAAGAAATTGAAAAAACTGAAAGCGAAAGCTAAGGATATTCAAAAAAAAGTAGCTCTCTTAGATGAAATAATCCATTGATTATCAATGGTTTTATTCTTAAAAAAGCATCCTAGTTTATTAGGATGCTTTTTTGGTTTTAGAGTAATTGGAATGTATTTAACTACTTAGATGCCTAAGTGGTCTGTACCAACTATCTTGCTCCAATTGTTTTGTACTTTAATGCTTAACGCTTTCATAATTATTGTTTTATTGAATGACTAATTTTGTTTTCACAAAAAAAGCAATATTTTTTTTAATAAAAAATAGGTTTATGCGATTTCGTATCTATCCTAAAACTAAGTTACAACTACTCTACTAACGATTAAAACACTGATAATCAATCAAATAAAACTCTAAATAAAAGAGTAATCGTATAAAAAATGGCGTTAATAAAACACATTATTAAATTATCAACTTATCGGCCAGAGAGTGGGCTTAAGCAGGAATTATATCAATTGGTTGTTGAGGAAAATTATAACCGAACACCAGTAAAGCGCCATTTTGAAGCTCAACACTATACATCAAATTTTAGGGTTCTCTATAAAAATTAGAAAGATAATTTATTAGAGAATTAAAAGCGAAAGTTAATTAAGGATGCTTAGAGGGAAGTAGCTCAATTGGACGAAATAATCTATTGATTATCAAGAGGCTTTACTCTTAAAAAAGCATCCTAGTTTATTAGGATGCTTTTTTG
>CALFWI010000271.1 GCA_937928615.1 uncultured Saprospiraceae bacterium
TCAAACCTTACAAAATCGAACCAATTGGCAATAGCCACTTCTTTAGAATCAACAAAAATAAAAAGTATCGGATTGCTGCCGAAAAAGAAAATTATTTCCCAACAAGTTTTGAATTTGACACCAATGGAGAAATCAAAGAAGGTTTAGTCACAAAAGAAGTTTATTTACAACCACTCCAACTAAATGTCTTAACGTTTACCGATGAGCCACCACTAGCTGCTTCTGATGTAAAGGTTCAACTTTTTCTAATAGACAAAGACAGTAATGAAACCGAGGTAAAGTTACTATACGACCCAGTCGGTAATAGTCACTTTTTTCCATTATTAGCTAATCAAAAATATAAAATAATCGGTACTAAGGAGGATTATGATGATACCATTGTTTTCTTTAACACCAATACTTGGAACAGTGAGACCAATATATTAACCAAAGAGGTTATTCTTCCATTATCTATGATAGAGAAAAATATAAGACTCTCTAAACCTTTTGCCCTGTATTTCGACAATAACTTACCCTTACCTAACTCAACTGATACCACCACAGATATTACTTTGTCAGAAGCAATCGCTAATTATAAAGGAAGAAAAGTAGAATTTCAAAAAGAATATGCAAAAGGCGCAAGCGGTGCAGAAAAATTAGCCAAAGAAGCACAAATAGCCGATTTCTTCGAAGTTCAGTTAGATACCAATTACACTACCTTTTTAGAGTTTACAACCTCAACCCTTAGAAGATTAAAATTTGGTCGAGATATTAAGATAATCGTAAGAGCTTATGCTAGTCCACTTGCTAGTGAGGACTATAATTTGGCTTTAACAAAAAGAAGAATCAGTAGCATCTTAAATTTTTTCAGTACCTATCAAGACGGCCGAATGGCTAAATATGTAGCTGAAGGAAAACTCAAAATTGAGGTAGTACCTTTTGGGGACTCCGCAGCACCAGAAGATGTTAGTGATAGCCCTTATGACAAAAAAAATTCAGTCTTTAGTCCCATTGCTTCCCAACAAAGGAAAGTCGTCATAATTGGGGCTGAATCTATTAAACGAAAAAGAAAAAGAAAAAATTCGACAAATAGTCTTGAATAATTTCGGACAAATTGATTAAAGACAAATGAAGAAATCCCTGCTAAGAAACACTATTTTATTCCTCCTTTTTACTTTTGGAGGGACGCAATCTGCCTTTGCTACTCATATCATCGGTGGAGAAATGAACTATCAATGCTTAGGCAATAATGCCTACCAAATCTCCTTAACAGTCTATCGAGATTGCTTTTTAGGAGAAGCCCCGCTAGACGATACCGCTTATGTTGCCGTTTTTGATATAGCGGGCAATTTAGTAGAAACTTTGCCCATCTTATTAGGTTCGATAGATTCTATTCAACAAGTTGATGCCTGCCTTCTAATTCCTCCTAATATTTGTGTAGAAACAACGACTTATATTGACACCATCAATTTATTACCGCAAGCAGGTGGTTATCATTTAGCTTATCAGCGTTGTTGTAGAAATGAGACCATTCTAAATATAATTGACCCCTTAAATACGGGCGCTACGTATGATATTTTGCTAACCGAAGCAGCTATGTTAAATTGTAATAATAGCCCCATCAAAAAAATAGAACCCCCCACTTTTGTTTGTGTCAATCGACCATTAGTTTGGGATAATTCAGCTATAGATATGGAAGGAGATTCCTTAGTTTATAGGCTTTGTACCCCTTTAGACGGTGGTATTTCTATTGATAATCCAAGACCACGTCCTGCACTTCCACCGCCCTACGATACCGTCGTTTGGAATGCGCCAACTTATGATTTAAACAATATTTTAGGAGGGACACCGCTAAAAATTGACCGACAAACGGGTCTTTTAACGGGCAGTCCTAATACAATTGGACAATTTGTGGTCGGTATTTGTATTGATGAATACAGAAATGGGCAATTTCTGTCCACTACTCGTCAAGATTTTCAATACAATGTTATTCCATGCGAAGATATAGTCGCACAATTTGATTTACCAACAGAACAATGTGAGGATTTAAGCATTTCCCCAATTAATCAAACTCAAGGTGAACCCGATGGTTTTTTATGGGAGTTTTTAAATAAGAAGTCACAGCTATTAGGAACTTCTAGGGAAAAGACCCCCAGTTATACTTTTCCTGATACGGGTCATTATATCGTTCGCTTGATTATTAATCCGAATAGTGTTTGTACAGATTCTACTCAGCAAAATATTTATTTTCAAGCAAACACATTAGCCCCTGATTTCCAATATGACATCATAGGTTGTGCGGATAGTTTAGTGCTCCAATTCACCGATAAATCTAACAGTAATTCGGGGTTAATCAATGAATGGCTATGGGCTATCAATGGAACAATAGACCAGTTGACAAGCAGTGAACAAAATCCAAAAATCACTTTATATAATTCTCAAAAATTAAACGTTAAGTTACAAGTTAGTACGGAGAATGGCTGTAAGCGTGAAAAAGAAATTGAGTTAAATGCGATGATTATTCCTGACAGTTTTTCCGTTTCTGTTTTTGACACCTTAATTCTTTGCAAAGGAGATTCTATCCCCTTAAATCCTGTATTCAATCCATCATTGATTTATACTTGGTCACCACCAGCTGGTTTAAATAATCCAAATACACCGAATCCACTAGCTTTTCCAGATACGTCTATTGCCTACGTAGTAATGATTCGGGATAGCGGAAATAATTGCGAGTTGCGAAAAAATGTATTTTTAGAAGTCATTAATTTTGATAATTCTTTCGATTACACCATTGACACCTTAGAATGTAATGATAGTGTGCGTATCCAATTAACGCCAAATCCAGCTTATAATTTAGCCCTCGTTGACTTAGTTTGGGAAATAGAAAATAAGGGCACTCGAAGGATTTTCACCAATGAAAAACCGATATTTATTATTAACAATTCCGATAATTTCCAGATAACAGGTAGCGTCTCTGATGATTTTGGATGTAGCAAAACCATCACCAATAATCTACAATTTGACTTTATCCAAACGGAGATAATTCCTTCTTTTTCTTTATGTAGAGGCGATTCGGTTGCCATAAATCCAAATTTCAATCCAAACCACACCTATTTATGGGCGCCCGCCGCACTATTTAAAGACCCAACCGCTCCCAATCCAATGATTTCGCCAAGAAATAATACGTCGATTACCGTTGCGATAAGTAGTCCTGAGGCGAACTGTCCAGTTCAACGTACCATTGATATAAATGTATTAAATAGTATAGAAACTCTTGATTTTAATTTTGAGGTAAAGGGTTGTATCGACTCTGCTGTTTTGGAAATAACCGATATTATCATTCCCTCAGAAGGATTTATTGCAACAACAAACTGGTCCTTAGTAGGCAATCAAACAACCATTACATCCAGTGATTCCTTACCCACTTTTATATTAAATAATAGCCAATCCATACAATTATCCTTAACTTTAAATAGCAATAGTTCCTGTCCTATCACGGTCTCTAAAATCATCCAAATTAATCTTTTGGAAGACTTAGCTTTACCAAAACGATTAGACATCTGTCGAGGAGAAAGTATCGCCTTAAATCCAGCAGAAGAATTTCCCGCATATCTATATAATTGGCATCCAATTACGGATATGAATAACCCAAATGCAATCAATCCAATTGTTACCCCTAATCAATCTACCCTCTTTCAATTGAGTTATACAGATAGCACTGGTTTATGTACCGTTAACCGTAACATTACCTTAAAAGTACGAGATACTTTACCGCCCATTGCAGGAGATTTTAGGATAGCTTGTAATGCCAGAACGGTTCAAATAATACCTAATAATCCAGCGACAGCTATTGCCTACGATTTTGGAGATGGCAACAAAACCATTGATTCGGTTGAAAATATTACCCATACTTATGCAACTGCTGGTCTTTATGAAGTACAATTGAGCTACGTAGATGAATTTGTTTGTAAGGATTCTACGACGCTTCAAATTGATTTGCCACGAGACAATTTAGTCCCTGATTTTGAATGGAATGTAGAATCTTGTGAAAACAATGTCGCTGCACTTGAATTAATTGACTTATCAAAAACTGCTTATGGCAGAATTACGAATTATGATTGGTTGCTGAGTAATGGGGCAACAGCTACAGAAAAAGAACCGCTGTTCCAGATTGCCACCAATGAGGTTTTATCAGCTCTGTTAGTCGTCACCATTGATAACGATGAAACCTGTCAAGATAGCATTCGGATGGATATTCCGCCTTTGTTAATAACAGAAACCTTCACTGATTCCATTATTGCTTGTCTAGGCAATATAGCTACTTTAAATCCAGATTTCAACGAAGCTTACGAATACATTTGGTCTCCAATGGAAGGTTTAGACCAATTTGACACCCCTAACCCAAGTGTACAAATTAATCAGATTCAACAATATTTAGTACAAGTCTCCAATGAATTTGATTGCCAAATTACGGATAGTATTTATACTGCTCCAGCGCCCGAAATAATAATCAACATGCTGGAAATACCCGTCGTTTGTGATACCATGGATGTTGTATTAATGGCAGAAAGTGAACAAACAGCCGAGTTAATCTGGCAGGGAGCAAATGGAGATACGTTAGGATTTGACCCAGAATTATTGGTAAACATTGACGAGGCTCAATCCTTCACCGCTACATTTACAGATACCTATAATTGTCAAAACAATGCTAGTATTTTTGTCGATTTCAGGCCAGTTTTATTAACTTATGCCGCTGCCCAGCCCATTTGTCAAAATGAGTCTAAAACATTACTGATTAATAATTTAGACCCGGCAAGCACCTTAAAAATTGATTGGTCTCCTACCTTCGATATCATCAATGGAGCAGAAACGTTAACCCCCGAAGTACAACCAGAAGAACCCACCACTTTTTCATTTATCGTAGGCAATGAAGTTGGCTGCAAAGCTATTGGTGAAATATTTGTAGATATTTTGCCTTTACCTGAATTATCTATAGCTGCCGAACCAACGACCATCTTTGAAGGAGAATCCGCTCAGTTAACGGTCACTAATGAACCTACTTATTTCTATGAATGGTCTCCTGCAACTAGCTTAGATGATGCGGAGATTTTCAATCCCCTTGCCAGTCCCCTTATTACGACCGACTATATCGTCACGGTGACCGATGAAAATAATTGTCAAAATACAGCGGGTGTGACCGTCAATATTCGAGAAGGTATCTGTGATTTCCCCTATATTTTTGTACCCAGTGGTTTTACCCCCAATGGAGACGGAGAAAATGACGTCTTATTTGTAAGAGGCAATTTCATAGACGACCTAACTTTTATTATTTACGACCGCTGGGGAGATAAGGTATTTGAATCCAATGACCAATCAATCGGCTGGGACGGCAATAGAAATGGGCAAGCATTGCCTTCTGGTGTTTTTGGTTATTATTTAAATACGACTTGTAAAAATGGAGACACTTATCAAAGACAAGGAAATGTGACCTTGATTCGATAGGGTTTGTTTTGCGGAAAGATAGCCTGTCATCTTACTACTGGGCATTTTGATTTTAGATGCTGGATAAGTCAAACGCTACATTGAGCCTATTTTATAGGCGCTTACACAAATTTTAAAACCAACAAAATGTCGATGATTTTTAACCTCAACCTCAACTACAATTCCCACCGAAGGTGGTTGAAAAATTGAAATTGAAATTGAAATTTGCTGATAATAACGGATTGCGTTGAAAACAAGATTTTAATAGATTAGAGCGTAGAGAACAGAGATTAGCGCCTAAAAATGAATTAGAATAGCCTATTTTTGCAAAATATATGGCAATAAATTTAATCTTTGACAAAATTTTATCTCTACGCTCTACTCTCTGTTCTCTCTTCTTGTCATTTCAACGCAAAACGTTACAGTCAGAAAATTTGAAATTGAAAATTAAATTTTAAGATATTCCTCTCTGACCAAACCAGCTTACAAATACTGCTCAGCCAGGAATAGCTAAACTACCGCAACGGCTATTTCACAATAAACAAATCCCCATCATTCGAAAAAACAATAGGGCCATCATAACCACTCAATTCCTTTTTATACAAATTTTTAACGACCCAAAAATCTGGAGCTGGTGCAAAATGATGCAAGATTAATTTTTTCACCTTCGCTGTAGCAGCAATTTCCGCTACTTCTGCTGGTGGGGTATGATAATCTTGAATGTCATGAATTATTTTTGAATTTCTAACCATTCCCCTTGCTCCTAAAGTCGCTGACGTTTGTTTTAATAAAGAATTTAGAATGACTTCATGCAATAATAAATCAGCATCTTGTGCCATTTCCAGTACCAAATCATTCTTCTTCGTATCTCCACTAATCACTACTTTTTTACCCTTGTATTCGATGACATAACCAACCGCAGGTTCAATCGGTTCGTGATTGACATCAAAAGCCGTGATTTTAATGCCATCTTGCTCATAAATGACTTCCTTGCTATTTTGCACATTTTTAAATTCATGCGGAATGGCATGCACTTTTGAAATATCCATGGTTTCATGTCCATGATGGTCTACCCGATGTTGATTTTCTAGATGTAAATAGCCTTTGACAGATTGGTTAATACTATCGGTGCCGTCTGGCCCATATAAATGTAACTCCTGACTACGGCCCATTAGCCACGAACGACTCACCAAAGCCGCCAAATCCATAAAATGGTCAGAATGGTAATGGGTAATAAACACCCCATCGAGTCGATTAAGCGGTAAACCCATAATCCCAGCTTGTTTCACCACCCCATCTCCCACATCGAACATAAAAAAATGTCCGTTGACAATGACTGCCGTTCCTGTCTGTACTCGGTCACTTGGCATCGGAGAAGCCGTACCAACGGTATACACATAGATACTTTCGGTATCCGCTAATAGTTGATTGTTTTTGTCTGCTATTGCTTGCTGCCTTTTCAATTGTTGATTGAGCATCATTGGCACTAGCTTTTCTGGAAAGAAGGTAGCGACTACCCAGCCTATTGCTAAAAATAGGGCAATTAGTAGAAAGGTGAATTTGAGTATTTTTTTCATAATAAGTAATCTTTTGCTTTTGAAACGTGCCTTGAAATTAGGCATTAAAATAGTAAAAAAGGAGCATTTATACTTTTTTGAATATATTTTCAACGAGGGGTGAGATTCTTTCAACGAATGGTACTTATTTGATAAAAATGCTTCAAATATCGCCATAATTTATAGTAGCTTAGACATTCCTGTCTGAGTAGTTTTTTTACCTAATTTGCTCAGACAGGAATGTCTAAGCTACTGTTCATCCACAAATTTTAAAAAATCAGGATGAATATAATTGTGTTTATAGTCTTTCCAATGTCTCACTATCCCAGCTTCTACCGCATTATTCAAGACGTAATTAATTCGATATTTTAATTCGTTTCTATCCCTGACCATTCTATCAAAACTTTCAATTTGCCAAAATGATTCGCCTGTTCTATTTAAAAGTTGATTCGCTTCATAAGCTGAGAACCCTTTCATTGTTTTCATAATGTTGGATAAGCCTCTATCCAGTTTATAAAAAATAAAATGAACATGATTTGACATAATAGTAGAACAAATGACTTTGTAACGTTTTTCATTGAAATGAAAAAGCGCATCTGACCATATTTTGGCTATTCGGTCTTCTTTTAGCCAATGTGGTCCTGTGGTACTATTATCTAATAGCTTATCAAATTTACCAAAATATAAATTAAAGCATTCATAAAGTGCTTTAGCTAAAGCTTCATCGGACAAGCCTTTCCCTCGTAATAATCGTTCTTCTGCTTCTTTCCTTTCTTTTAACTCTTCAATTTTGTCTCTTGGTAAACTTCCATCTAGGCGCACGGTCATAAATAGCACCGCATTTTCTGGTTGCCAATGTGGTAAGTTTC
>CALFWI010000272.1 GCA_937928615.1 uncultured Saprospiraceae bacterium
TTTGTAACACTTTTGGTGCGCCGTATTTTGTACAGACGACGGCTTTCATGGTTGGTGCAATCATTTCCTTTGTTTTTACAGGATGACAGGATTTGTAGGATTAACATGCTTTAAACCCTGTGCATTCAATTTATTAAAAAAATGGTTTAAATCCTGTTACAAAGGAAAAAGGAATTGAAGAGGGAATCGTTCGGATTTGAAAATCGGAACTTATTGTTAGGGATGAGGAATCAAATTAGGTATTTTCTTTGACCCAAGCCCTAGGAGTTGCCCCCTCCATTTTCTTAAAAAAGGAATTGAAAACGGTCTTAGAATTAAAACCACTTTCGTAGGCTAATCCAAGAATGGTATAATGACTATTGGCGGGGTCTTTGACTTTGGTCTTAAAAATGGCTAAACGGTAGGTATTCACGAATTCCGAAAAGTTTTTGTCGAACCCTTCGTTGAGTAATTGAGATAGGTGATTAGGGGGGATATTCATCTGTTCTGCCAAGTCTCGTAGCGTTAAATTAGGATTGAGAAAAGGTTGCTGGGTTTGCATTAATTCCCTCAACTGCTGGTGATAATTGGACAATTCTGTTTTAGTAAATAATGCTTTTTTATACTTCCTTTCATTAAACTCAAAGGTTGTTGTTTCGCCCAAAACTTGTTTTGTCAACCTTTGAAATTCGGGATTAGTGTATAATTTTTTCAAGACAGGTTCCGTATAAACATAGACCATCATAGGCATCCGTAATTCGATACCTTTGGCAATCATCTGTAGGGACTCATCGGCTCGGTCAAGTACCGCATAAATGAGCATCAATGCACTAACTGCCTTGCCAACCGAAGGCGTTTTCAATGCTTTTTTTAGTTGCTGAATGCCTGCATTTGTTGGGTTTTCTTCGTTTAAAGCAGCATAGGCTAAAGTAAGAAACCCCAATTTAGTAATATCTTCCCCTTCATCATCGGGTAGTTCTTGATATAAGGCTAAGGCAGCAGCAGCTTGATTAGACAGTAATAAAGCTTGCCCTTTATAAAAAGAAGAAACTAAGAAACTAGGCTTTAGTTTAATAGCTTGGTCAAACCACTTTATTGCTGTTTCATATTGCTCCTGTGCGTAGTGGATAAAGCCTCGTAAGTGACAATTAATTTCTGAAAACGGGTCTAACTGCATGGCAATAGCATTATAATGAATTGCCGCCTCAAATTTTCGTTCTGCTCCCAAAGTTGATGCCATGGATTGATAATATTCTACGGTCGGGCGAATATCGTAGGCATTTTGCAAGTGTTGATAGACAGCGGGAAAATCCCATCTTTGTAAAAGAGCATCATAAGATAAATGTATCTGACATTCAGGCAAGGTCTCGTCTAATTCAATGGCTTTATGCAGCGGTGGATGCCCTTTTTTAAAAGCCACTTCGGGAGGCATCAATCCCATTACGCCTTCTAAAACATGCCCTAAATGCAATCCCAAATAAGCCAAAGCATAATTGGGTTGCTGTTGAGTGAGGTTTGTAAAAAGCTGGATGCCTTCTTCCAAATCATTCTTGGTCATTTTGAGAATATGATAACGCCCTTTCAAGTATTGTTGATAAGCATTTACTGGAATTTCAGGTTGTTCGACCAATTTTTCTTCAATGTCAAAATGGCCCAAATGTTCCCTTAATTTATCCGCAATTAATAGACTTATTTCATCTTGCACCGCAAAAAGGTCTTCCATAGAACGGTCAAAGTTTTGCGACCAAAAATGAAAGTCCTCTGCTACATCAATCAATTGAGCGGTTATCCTCATTTTATTGTTTGCCAGCCGAATACTTCCTTCCAAAATAATGGAAACATTCAGTTCTGCTCCAATTTGCTGAATGGGTAGCTGCTTATTTTTAAAAAAGAAAGAAGACGTACGAGAAGTAACTTTTAATGCCTTAATTTTGGATAAGGCGTTAATGATTTCCTCCGTCATACCATCCGTAAAATATTCGTTGTCAGCACTAGCACTTACATTGACAAAAGGTAAAACGGCAATGGTCTTATTGATGGGTTGTTGTTTTCCTTTCAATTCGGAGCGTCTTGGCGTTTTAATTCCTGCATTGGTCACCGCAAAAACTTCAACTGGCTGTTCAATATTTTTTAAGGCGAAATCTCCTAAAGAAATGGTACTAATCTCAGGGTGATTCTTTAATTCTTCGTTGACTTTGCTCGATAGTAAAACTGCTCCTGCCACGCCCATACTTTCTACACGAGCGGCCAGATTTACACTATCGCCATAAATCTCCGTTCCATCAAAAACAATTTCGCCCAAATGCAAACCGATGCGTAGTGGTACGATTACTCCTTCCTGCAAATCTTTTTGAATAGCAATCGCACAAGCAACAGCCTCTACACTACTTTGAAAAATACTTAAAGTGCCATCTCCAAAATATTGTAAAATTTCGCCATGATGTTGCTGATGATATTGATTAAAAACAGTTCGGTGTCGAGTACGTACCGCAGCGGCTTTTTCTTCATTTTGCTGCATTAAGGCAGTATAGCCTACAATGTCGGTGAACATGATGGCTGCGAGTCGTCGGGTATTTTTCTTAATCATTGATAACCTTGCTTTTGGGGTTGTGAATGCTTATAGCATTTGGGTATTTACACCAAAATACTACAAAATTTTAGAACTTAAAAAGACAATTTGCCAGCGACCAACTTATTGCTTTGATTTCACCCAAGCCCTCGGCGTCATTCCTTCTATCTTTTTAAAAAAAGCATTGAAAACCGTCTTAGAATTAAAACCACTTTCGTAGGCTAAGCCCAAAAGGGTGAGATGGCTATTAGCAGCGTCTAAAGCTTTTTGTTTGAATGCTTTTAATCTAAAGGAATTGATATATTCGTTGAAATTTTTTCCGACTTGTTCATTCAACAACCAAGATAGTTTATTAGGGTGTAGGTCTATTTTGTCGGCTAAGATTTTAAGACTAAGATTCGCATCTAAGTATAACTGTTCTTCTTCCAATAGATGGGCAATTTTCATCAAAAAACGTTCTATTTCTTCTTTGCTAAGTACCGATTTTGTAGGAATTATTTCTTTTACAGGATTCCGCTTAAAATCTGGCAATTTTGATGGATTAAAAATAGTTTTCACCAAATCTTTAAAGCGGTCATAAGTATAAAGTGGCGTTAAAAACGGGTCATTTTTAAAATTAATAAACTGTCCTGTTCTTATTTTGATACCTGTTTCCAATAAATCTAAGGCAATT
>CALFWI010000273.1 GCA_937928615.1 uncultured Saprospiraceae bacterium
AAGAAGTTTTGGCAACTGATTTTTTAGGTCAATTAAATCAATCTTTTGCCAATATGCGCCCTTTTTTAGATTACATGTCTGATGTATTGACTACGGATGAAAATGGGGTTCCAATTGTGTGAATTTAGGTATTACTAAAGTCTCCACTGTGCTTGGTAATTTTATATCACGGATATTAATCACGGGTTTGGGGTTAATAAAACTAAAAACGGGATAATAGTGATTAGACTATTATCCCGTTTTTACTGCTTACTGTTGGCACAGCTCAAAGAGCTGTTTTACTGCTTACCGTAATACGGTCTACTGCTACTCTGGTTCAAAACCAAGAATAATATTAAAGTTACCAGATTTCCAGAATCCTTCCGTTCTAGCAATTGGATTATCGAAACCGAAACCATAATCAAATCCAAGGGTACCGAACATTGGTAAGAATACTCTCACACCACCACCTACAGATCGCTTTAAATCAAAAGGATTAAAATCTCTTACCGTTTCGTAAGCATTCCCCCCTTGCGCAAATAATAAAGCGTAGATAGTAGAATTTGGGTTAGTAGACAATGGATACCGAAGTTCCATCGTAAATTTATTATAAACTGGTGTACCAGCAGTATTATCATTTCCTGTACCATTAATATCTCCTACTTCATATCCTCTTAAAGAGATAATTTCATTACCTGTAAAAGCAAAACTCTGATTAGATAAACCATCACCACCTAATTCAAATCGTTCGAAAGGAGAGGTGCCAATTTCATCATTATAAGTGCCTAAGATACCAATTTTTCCTGCTACTTTTAAGACCAATTTACCAACAATAGTACTATACCATTCTGCATCAATTTTCCATTTATGATATTCCAACCATTTGAAACGTTCTTCTGCACTAATATTCGTATAATCTTTTTTATTCAATAAAGAATAAGGTGGCGTGAATTGCGCACTCAAAGAAATTTTAGAACCACTCGTTGGGAATAAAGGAGAATCAATAGAAGTTCTAGCAATAGTCTGGTTAATGGATAAGTTTTGAAAAGCGCCATTATCCAAGAAACCACCTTCTGGTAATTGAATGGTTGGTCGATTGACTAACTTAATCGTAGATAAACTAACGGTAGTACTTGAAACGAAGTTATCATCAGGCCATTTCAATCTAGTTCCTAAACTTACCGCTCCTCTCAAAATAGACAATTGGTTATAACTAGGACTTTCTTTATTGATACCATTAGATAATAAAGTAAAAGACCCTGCAACGGTCAAAGCATTTGGCTTTTTCCCTCCTAACCATGGTTCTGTAAAGGAAGCATTATAAGATTGGTAAAAATTACCATTCGTTTGTGCCCTAAGGGATAAACGTTGTCCATCTCCTTGTGGCAATGGATGCCAAGCACTTCTATTGAAAATATTTCTTAGGGAGAAATTATTAAAAGTCACCCCTAAAGTACCAATTACCCTTGCTTGAAAACCACCCCAACCAGCAGATAATTCTAATTGGTCAGAAGGTTTTTCTTCTACGGTATATTCAATATCCACCGTTCCTCTTTGTGGATTCACAGGTGTATTAATGCCTAATGCTTCAGGGTTAAAATATCCTAAATTGATGATAGATCGCTGAGACCGAATAATGTCAGAGCGACTAAATTTTTGCCCCGGTCTAGTTCTTAGTTCTCGACGAATAACATGTTCATGAGTTCTATCATTTCCTGTAATCGTCACTCTATCAATCGTCGCTTGTGGTCCTTCAAAAATTCTAAACTCTAAATCAATAGAATCGCCCACTACGGCTACTTCTACTGGCTCAATATTAAAAAATAAATAACCATTATCCATGTATAAAGTACTCACATCTCGCCCGCCCTGGTCAAATTGTAATCTAGTTTGTAATAATTCCTCATCATAAACATCCCCTTTCAGAATCCCTAATACTTTAGCTAAAGTCTCATCTTCATAAATCGAATTTCCTTTCCAAGTCATATTTCGGAAAAAATAGCGATTCCCTTCATTAATCGTTAATTCTACCATTAACTCTCCATCTTCATTCCGCCAAATACTATCTTTTAGTACCCGTGCATCTCTAAATCCTAAGGTATTGTAGTAATTAATCATCAATTCTTTATCCGCTTCGTAATCTTTTTTCACTAATTTTGAGCTAGCAAAAATTTTACTTTTCTCTTTCGTTTCCTCGAATTGTTTAATTAATTTCTTCTCTTTCACATTTTCATTACCAACAATAGAAATATTTTTAATTTTAATTTTATCTTTTCGGTCTATTACAAATTCTAACTGGACAGAATTAATTCTAGCAGTATCTACTTTTTCTACCGCCGCTACTTCCACATCAAAATAGCCTTTACCTTTATAATAATTTTTTACGGCCTCTTCTGCATTCTTTTTAGTAGACTCTGTTACAATTCCTCCTTTAGTTAAGAATTGATTGACCGCATCATTTAAATCACTATGCCGAGATTTTTTAGCGCCCTTATAAACATAAGTCGTTAATCTAGGCCGTTCTAAAACCGCTATTTCGAGAAAGATAATTTCGCCAATAGCTTTGGTTGCATAAATCTTAACGTCGGTAAATAATTTTAATTTCCAAAGTGCTTTGATACCAGCAGCAATACCCGGTCCTGGAATACGCAATTTATCCCCAATCTTTAAACCTGCAATAGATTTTAAAGCAGTTGCATCACTATAGTTATTGCCTTGTACCGTAACCCCTCCAATTTCGTAATCTGTTGGATTACTGTAATCTATGTTAGGAATACTATCCGTAACCTGTCCAAAAACGGGGTTAATAGCGAAAAAGGAAAGTATAAAAAGTAGTAAAAAATATGATCTTTTCATGAACGTTCAAGCACTAGTAAGTTGAAAATACATTTGGAATAAAATAGCAGATTTGGCTATTTCTTCTTCCAATAATCAATGCAAGCCCCAAAAGTAAGGAATAATTAATAGATAAAAATCAGCCCTTAAAATTGATAAAACAATGCATTACTTATTTGAGGACACAAAGGTCGTAAATTTTAGTAATTGAACGAATAGTTTTAACGATTCGTGATTAATTAACGATATTCTTAACACTATTTAACATCAAATGGTAAGGAGGATACGTTAAGATCGATTCTAATTAAGAAAGAAGGAAAGAAAATTCAAAAATTAGGTGAGTAAATTCAGCAGTCAACCAGAAAAATAATGATACAAAAATTGCAATCGTAATCGGATTAGCGCAAATGATGCCATTCATGCGTACATCCATTTTTACACGAAGTATTACGCCTATAGCTATCGCCTGCTTTAAAAATAGTTATCAGGGAAATAAAAGCTTTTCTATATTCAGCTTTAGGTAATCCTAAAATTTTAGCTAAAGCAATTTTAAAAGGCTTTTTGTTGAGCAAGACGACGGGGGTCATAGTCGGTTTTAATGGAATTTCGCGAATAGCTTCATTAATTATTTCATTAGTAGGGTGAGATTGCTCTATAAAAAATTTAATTAAAACTAAAACACTTTTCTTTTCTGTATCAACTAAAGTATCAAACCAAGAGCGTCCATTGTCAATCGAAAGTATACCTTGAGCAATTTTATTAATAATGATAGCGGCCTTATCAAGCATAAATTTACCATTCTAAGCCAACTGTTCGCTAATCATTCCAAAACGGCGTTCTTTATTTTGATAATTTAAAATACATTCATAAAAATGATTTTTAGTAAAATCTGGCCAAAGGGTAGGAATAAATTGGAATTCAGCATAAGAGAGTTCCCAAAGCAAAAAATTACTAAGGCGAGTTTCACCACTCGTACGAATCATTAAATCTGGGTCTGGAAATTCCGCAGTGCTTAAAGCTGCCTTATAAGTAGCTTCTGTAATATCTTCCACTTTAAGTTCTTGCCTTTCCACTTTTTGAGCAATCGTCTTGGTTGCATTTAAAATATCCCACCGACCACTATAATTTAAGGCCAAGACTAAATCCATCCGAGTATTGTGCTTAGTGCTTTCAATACCATCTAAAAGCGCCGCTCTAGTTTTAGTAGGCAATTTAGATAGATCTCCAATAGCATTCAATCGAATATTATTTTTATTCAATGTTTTGACTTCTCTTCCAATGGTATCCACTAATAAACGCATCAAAGTATTCACTTCAAAAGAAGGACGATTCCAATTCTCCGTAGAAAAAGCATAAAGAGTCAAATACTTAACACCTAATTCAGCAGCCGCTTCTGTTATTTCTCTTACCGCTTTCACCCCACTTTTATGCCCAAAAACTCTAGGTTGCATTCTCCCTTTTGCCCAACGACCATTCCCGTCCATAATAACCGCTATATGTGCTGGTAACTTTGCTATATTTATTTGTGCTTTTAAATCTTCCATATTATTTCCGCTGACTTTTGTTTGGTTATTTTTTCTGGCACTTTGTCAAATCCAATTAAATAAGATTTTTTCGTCTGATGACTAGCATCGTCAGATGAAAAAATCAGCTCATCCGATGTCGATAGCTATCGGCACAGTCATCGGACGAGATGATTTTCCACGAGATTTCTAAAAGCGCCTCTTTTCTTAAAATGATGACAAAGTTAAAAAAGAGTTAGGAGTCTTGTGTTACTCTTACGCCTTATTATCTTTATTTGTTATTTATACCCGTCGTTTTTTAAAGGTATTTATCTTTTTAACTAAGGGTAAAGGAAATTCCAATTGTCTTAAAAATAATAAAATACAAGCTTTTGTCGAAAAAAAGAATAGTTTAGTCTGTATTTTCATTTTTTGAAGCACTTGATTCGTTGTATTGCTGTAACTATTAAATACTAGGCATATTATAATAAAAAATCAATAATTTCGCTTTATTTAACCCCCGAATAACTATTTTAACCAAACCTTTATGAATTTAACCCGACATCTTTTTTCTACACTGTTTTTTGTTTTATCAACTATCTTCTTATATGCAGGCGGCATCAATGGCACCATCACAGATACCAATGGACAGCCAATCCCTTATGCCACTATTTATGTCAAGGAATTGGGGACAGGTACCACTTCAAATTCGGAAGGCGACTATGTATATCGTTTAGCTGCTGGCGTCTATAATGTAACTTTCCAAACCATTGGTTACGAAACTGTTGTAAAAAGAATCAATGTATCCAATGCATTTGTTACGACGAATATTGTATTAAAGGAGCAAACCTATGAATTAGCACAAGTAGAAGTTACTTCTGGCGGTAGAGATCCTGCTTATACCATTATGCGAAAAGCAATTGCCAAAGCAAAATATCATACCAATCAATTAGATGGGTATACGACCCAAGTTTATATTAAAGGTTCTGGTCGATTAATTGATTCGCCATTCTTCCTTCGAAAAATGATTGCCAAAGAGGGCGTAGATTCGACTTTTGCTTTTACTAGCGAATCCGTTAATCAAGTCACTTATACGCGTCCAAACAAGTATGAAGAAAAAGTTATTTCTGTATATACCACAGGTAATGCGGATAATGATAATGTAGACCCTAATGGTTTTATCAATGCTAGTTTCTATGAACCTGATATTGCGGGATCAATTTCCCCTTTGTCTCCAAAAGCTTTTGCTTACTATAAATTTGTCTATGAGGGTTTCTTTATGGATCGGGGCAAAGAAATCGATAAAATCAGGGTTATTCCGAGAAGTAAAGGGGATAATGTGTTTTCAGGCACGCTTAATTTAATAGATGGCGAATGGGCGATACATAGTTTGGATTTATCGACTTATGTTACTGGTGTAAAAATTAATACCAAACAAGTCTATGCGCCAATTGAAGAAAAAGCATGGTTGCCGATTAGTTTACAAATCAAGGTAACAGGGAAATATTTTGGTTTTAAATTTGAAGGTAATTATTTAGCATCGCTGTCCGATTATAAAATAACCATCAACCCAGATTTGGAATATGAAGTCGAAGTGATAGATGAGGCTGTAGAAAAAGAATTAGCCAAGCAAATAGAAGAAAGTCGAAATGCTAAAGTTGAAGATATAGAAGGGCGTTTATCGACAGGAAAAGAGGTAACCAGAAAAGAGCTAAAGAAAATGCTCAAGGAATATGAAAAAGAAGAAAAAAAGGAACAAGCAGAACCAGAGGTGACTTCAACGTATAACTTTGAAATCGATTCCATGGCAACCAAAAGAGACTCTTTATATTGGGAAAATATTAGACCTATTCCGTTGACAAAACTAGAAGTCAAGGGATATGTAGTAGTAGATAGTATGATTATCGCTGATAAAGAAGCAGCTAGAAAAGATTCTTTAGGTGTCAGAAAAAAGAAGAAAAAAGAAGGTTTTGGCGTAGGTGATTTATTATTTGGTGGGTCTTATGGTAAAACGAAAGAAAAAAGATTTTTTATTAAGCCTGCCTTAAATACGGTTCAATTCAATACGGTAGAAGGATATAACTTGGAGTATGGATTAAGATATCGCCAAGACTATAAAAATAATACTCGTTGGTTTTTAGAAGGTACTGCTAGGTATGGTTTTGGTAGAAAAAAATTAAATTATCGCTTTGATACAGGTTTTGACATTAATAGAAAATCAGCTACTGCTAGTACCGTAACGATGGGGTCAGATGGTACTTCTGTTACCTCGAACGGCAATAAGGGCAAGGGGCAAATTCGATTAAGCGGAGGAAAGTATATCTTCCAATACAATCCTGATAATCCTATCCATCCCCTAGTAAATACCTTAACAAGTTTAGTTTCAGAAAACAATTTCATGAAACTATACGAAAAACAATTTGTCAAATTATCCTATCAACAACAAATCAATCGGAAATGGAAGATTGCAGCAGCAGCAGAATGGTCTGACCGAAATACCCTACAAAATAATTCTAGCCACGTTTATTTTGATAAAGATAGTCGGTCTTATACGCCTAATATTCCAAATAATTTAGAGACTAGTGCCGACTTTGTTCCCCATCAAGCACTCATTGGGTCTTTTAATATAGCAGGCAAACCTTGGCAAAAATACCGTATTCGAAACGGTAAAAAATATGCTATTGGTAATTCTTCTCCTACCCTATCCTTAAATCTTCGTCAAAACTTTCATAGTGACAGCCCTAGTATAAACAATAATTTCACCCACACAGAATTAGGGTTTCAACATGAATTCAAGGTAGGTTACCGAGGCAAAATGGATGTAAAAATAAATGCAGGGACTTTTTTCAATCAAGAGGGGATGCAATTTCCTGACTATAAACATTTCTTAGGCAATCAGACCATTTTTTCTACTACGGATCCTGTGGGTAGTTTCCGTTTATTAGATTATTACAGCTATAGTACCAATGATGCTTACTTAAATGCCCATGTTCATTATCAATTTAGAAAATTTTTGGTTTCTCAAATTTTCGAAGTACAAATGCTAGGCATTAAAGAGAATATTTTTGTCAATTATTTAAATACCGATTTTTCACAGAACTATTTTGAGGTAGGTTACGGTATCGATAATATCGCTAGGATATTTAGGCTAGAATTTATTAGTGCTTTTCAAGATGCTAAATATTTAGATTTTGGGGTTCGAATTGGCATTGCAACTAATTTAGATAATTTGTTTAATTAACATACTTAAGAATCAGGAGTGAGATCAGGTGTCAGTATGAAATGTATAAAACAAAGATAAATTCCTACTTTAAAATTGAAAAGGTGTTATTTTTAGTGCGAATGCATGCTGACACCCGACACCTAAGTAACAACCAAAGAAACGCAATAGAAATAAATTTAGGGCAAGTCGTTAAATTACTTGATGATTTAGCGGTTTGTCATTTCGTAAAGCATAATATTTCCAATTAAATAAAAAAGAATCCCTTATTAAAACACAAATCAGGCATCGCAATTATTTTATAAAATCCTACAATTATCTCCTAAAAAAGCAAGCACTCTAAAAGCAAAACTCTCCAAAAAATAGATTATTTTTGTGCTTCAAAAATTAGCATGAAAAAAGAAGTTATTTTAAAGCAAATAGAAAGAGAAATTAGACAATATGTTCCCGTTTTGTCAAAGGCCGCAGACTCAGTATTAGACCAAGATGTCTCCAATTATCCTATTTTTATAATCCACCAAGGAGAGATAGAAGTAGGTATTCCCGTTATAGACCCACAGAAAATAAAAAGTACTTGGGCGATTAATATTTCTATTTTAGAAGAATTTGCTGCTAAACAAATTATTAAAACAGAAAATATTGATAATTTCAGACAAGTTTTCAAAAATCCACAGGAACAACTTTGTCTCTTTATTATTAGTGAGATTGGCGCTAATTTTATTTTTATTCCTCGACAAGATGATTAATCAGTTATCGGTTATCAGTTGTCCGTTAAACCGACAACTGATAACGGACCACTACCTAAATCACCAAGCTAACCAATGAAAGCAAAGCAATAATATACATCACCCAATTGATTTCGCTAAATTTCCCCATCATTATTTTAATAATCGTCCAAGACAAAAAACCACAAGCCAACCCTGTAGCTATAGAAAAGCTTAAAGGCATTAGTATAAAGGTCAAAATAGCAGGAATCGCTTCTTCATAATCAGACCAAGGAATTTGAGCAGTTTGCCGAACCATCATGAATCCCACCATAATTAAGGCAGGTGCAGTTGCATAAGCAGGAACAATAGCAATTAAAGGGGTAAAAAGAATCGCCAATAAAAATAGGCTACCCGTAACTACTGCAGTCAAACCGCTACGACCGCCCGCAGCAATTCCAGTTCCTGATTCAATATAACTCGTGGTTGGAGAAGTTCCTAATACGCCACTCATTAAGGTAGCAATGGCGTCTACCCCCAACATTTTTTTAAAATGTTTGATTTGACCATCTTTTTGTACCAACCCAGCTTCTTTGCTACAGGCCATTAAAGTACCAATGGTATCAAATAAATCCGTATAAAAAAGGGCAAAAATAGTCCCGATAAAACCAATTTCTAATGCCCCCATAATATCTAGTTGAAAAACAATGGGGCTAATATCCAGATTAAATGCCATGCCAGCAGCAGGCAATTCCACCAATTCAAAAGCAAAACCTAATAAAGTTGCGACAACTATTCCTATTAAAATAGCAGCATTAATACCTCTTAAAAATAAGGCAACTGTTAGAAATAGACCAAATAAGCCAATTAATACTTCAGGAGTAAAAGCACCCAAAGTAACTAATGTTGCAGGATGATTGACAATCAATCCCATATTTTTCACCCCAATAAAAAAGATAAACAACCCTATACCTACGGAAATAGCAGTCACTAAAGTCTTCGGAATAGCGGTAACTATTTTCTCTCTAGCACCAAAAACAGACATAATTAAGAATAATACACCTGCCCAAAAAACCATTCCTAGCGCTATTTGCCAAGAAATGCCATCTCCCAAAACAATGGAATAAGCAAAAAAGGCATTTAACCCCATCCCAGGCGCCATTGCAATTGGTACTTTTGGGACTAAACCCATTAATATAGTAGACAATCCAGCAACCAAACAGGTAATGATCACCAATGCAGCTTGATCCATTCCAGTTTCAGAAAGCACACTCGGATTGACGATGATAATGTAAGCCATCGTCAAAAAAGTGGTTACCCCACCAATAACTTCTTGACGAATAGAGGTTTCGTGTTGAGACAATTCAAAAAAACGGCTAATCATTTTAGGTATTTAATAGCTATTAAAATAACAATATAAGTAAGATTAAAGAACAAAAACCGTTCACCGAAAAGTGGACATGCGTTTATCTCGTTATTTAAATCAAACTACATTGAAAGAGGGAAAAATCGCTAAGATAGGAAATGAAAGGTAAGAAAGAAGCATAGAAGCAAGCAATTTTTGATAGAAAACAGGAATCCCTTAAAGGATTTAAGGAATAATAAGTAGAGAGAGTAAACCCTTTCTGAATAGGGATTCCATGTTTTATCTATTGCTTATAAAGTCAAATATCTTGGTGTTATTTATTTTGTATCAAAATTAAATTATTATCACTTTGAGCTAATAACAATGTAAAGATAAACACCAAGCAATATTTTATTATTTCATTAGGCAAAATAAAATAGAGTACTGTTTTGAGTCTATTAACTACACAATGCCTTATTAATCAAGTGATTAATTTGATTAATAAAGTATTATTAATGGAGTTTAATAAATCAAAATAAAAACAAGAATCCCAAAAGGATTTAAATGAATGTTTAAGTAGAGAGAGAAAACCCTTTATGAATAGGGATTCTATGTTTTATCTATTGTTTATTAAAGTTATGTCTAAAGTGTTACTTATCTTTTAAGACAAAAACAACATTTTAAACAAATAACAATACAAAGATAAATTCATGTCTACATTAAACTATTTCATATAGTATTACAAAATAGAGTAGTATTTTATGTGTTTAGCGTATATATAAATCTAATAATCAAATAGTTAATTTAATTATTAATAAGTGTTTAATGGAGTTTTTAGCTTGAAATCAAGCTAACATTAAAAACAGGAATCCCTAAAGTATTCAAATATGATTTAAAAATAAACCCTGTAAATACTTCTAAGGGATTCCGCGTTTTAATTTTTTGTATATGGCGTGTGTCTAATTTATATTTGTTCGCAACAAATATTTTACAAGTCCATTGTGTCAACAGTAAGAATCTTCATAATTAATTAGTTTAAATGTTAAATAATAACACAAAACTATTATCAAATGAAGGTTTTTTTTTTTCTTAAACTTACGTTTTATGGAATACAAAGTCATTTTGTTAGATGATATAATCATTTAACAATCAAAATATTCGATGTATTCTTTAACACATATTTATGGGAAAGGCGTGTTTAGTTCTAGCCTTCTTATTACAAATTTCATTTAAAAAAAAACATTTTTATTTTCAAAAAAGTCTCTTTTTTGGACTTCCTTATTAACATTAAACTGACATTAAGCAATTAATAATGAATTAATTAGACTAATTCATTGATAAAAAAAAGCAATGAATATTTGGATAATTTACTATCTTTACAGTAAGCTAATTTAAACCTTCTAAACCATGCTAGTACTCAAAGAATTAATTAAAATAATTGCTCCGCAAAAAATTAAGAATATTAAAATTCTTGGTGGACTTAATAGTAAAGTCCGACAATTTTATAAAGGTATAAGTGAAGGTAATATTGAGCATGAAGCAGAAGCGATAGCTCTTTTATTTCCTAATGCTAATAATCAAAAACAAGCTTATGCCGATATAAAACGAGCAACAAAAAAATCATTAATTGATGCTTTGTTTATTATTAATTATGAAAAAGATATATCCGCACATCAAAAAACATACATCAGTTGTTTAAAATATTATACAGCATCTAAAATATTAGTCAGTTTAGGTTTTAGAAAAGGGGCAATAAATTTAATAGAAAAAACACTAAACAAAGCAATCCTAAACGAATTTACAGAATTTGCATTACCACTTTCCAGAATGCTCTTAAATTATTATTCTAATAATTCAGCAAATATCAAAAAATATTATACCACCTTAGACATTGTAAGGCAACAACAAATCCAACTTAATAAGGAGATTACAGTAAAAAATTGTTACACAGAATTGATTATTAATTCAATTACTAGTAAGAAAACAAAAGATTTTCATACGCTTTTAGAGGAAAGTAAAGAAATTGCAATAAGGAATATTGAAGAATCGAATAGTCTCATTACGCTATTTCATGCCTTTAGCACTTTAGTAACTTACTATGAAAATAAATCTGACTTTAATCAGATAATTTATTATTCAGAAAAAGCTATTAGCGCTATTTCAAAGAAAAAATATCCTTTACCTATTTCACCTTTCTTTTTCTTTTATTCAAAAAGTATACCATACTCCTTCCAAAATAGACAGTGGGAAAAGGCAGAAGAATTGGTAAATAGATGTCTAAAATTATTAGCAAATAAAACATATAATTATCATACTATCCTAGCATACCAGGCTATACTAGGCTTTCATAGTGGTAACTATCAACTAGCCTATGAAGCCCTGAAATTTCACAAAAAAAACAAACTAGACGCCCCCCTACTAAAGGAACAATGGCAAATCATAGAAGCATGGGTAATGCTCTTTGCAGGCTGGGGGAAAATAGATTTAGATGGAGAAAAACCCAATTTTAGGGTTTTTAAATTTATCAATAGTGTACCCAATTTTATTAAAGATAAACCAGGGCATAATTCTATCATTCAATTGTTAAAATTTTTATTTTTCTTTCAAAAAGAAAAATACGTAAAATTATATGATATGAGTACGCCTTTTAAATTATATGCCCACCGTTACCTCAAACCCAGAATAAATGCAAGGACTCGTTACATTATCCGAACCGTCTGCGCCGTAGCCGATGAAGGATTTGATAAAAGAATAGGCATCCAGAAAGCAAAAACTTATTATGAAAAATTAAAAGCCACACCTGTAAACTTTCTGGAGCAAAAAACCGTGGAAATTGTTCCTTTTGAATTAGTCGCAGATACCGTTTTTGAAAATCTTTAATCTTTTGATTATCCTTAATTATTCCTAGGTACAAAAATAAAGCCCGACTACTCGCAAGTAATCGGGCTTTATTTTTTATTAGATTGACCAGTCCACGAAGGCACATTAAGCAGTTAATACTAAATCTTTCACTGCTTCAATCCATTTTGGGTGATCATTTAAACTCGGAACTAAATCTACTTTTTCACCACCTAATTCTTCAAACTCTTCTTGATATTCAGTAGATACTTCAATTGTTGTTTCCAAACAATCGGATACAAAAGCTGGGCAAAAAACCAATAATTTTTTATCTCCTACCTCCGCACGGATTTCTAAAACATCAGAAGTATAAGGTTTGACCCATTCTGCTCGACCCAATCGAGATTGGAAGCAGATGGTATATTGATCTTTCCGCAAATTCATTTTTTCAGCAATCGCATAAGCCGTTTGATGACATTGTGCAGTATAACAAAATTGATTTTTAGTCGTCAGGGTTTTACAACAATCCTTATTCCCTAAGCAGTGATTGCCTCTATCTGCTTTGACCATTTGCCGTTCTGGCAATCCATGAAAACTAAATAGAATATGGTCGTAAGCAGCCACATCAAATTGTTGTGCATTTTCAATAAAGACATCAATCATTGCAGGATTGTCATAATAAGAATTGATAAACGTCAATTTAGGAATGGCCAGTTCTTTAGACAATAAGCGCATCACTTCCTGGTGTACAGACCCCGTACTAGCAGACGCATAATGTGGAAACAAAGGCAATACGATAATTTCAGAGACCAATGCATCCATTAAATGTTTGATTCCTGCCTCAATGGAAGGAGATTGATAGCGCATTGCTAAAACAACCTCATAATCTTCGCCCAACATAGGCTTAATATCTGCTACCAATTTTTCGCCATAGACTTTTAAAGGAGACCCTTCAGGCGTCCACAACATTTTATATAGCTTAGCGGAACTCCCTGACCGAAAAGGGGCAATAATACCTCTTACCAATAAATTTCTTTGTAGCCAAGGAATATCAATCACTCGTTCATCTAATAAAAATTGTTTTAAATACTTATATACAGCCCCTCTGGAAGGGTCATCTGGTGTACCTAAATTAACGATTAAAACGCCTTTTTTACCTAAAGTTGCCATTTATACCCATCTTATATTGCCTACAGAATTAGAACGTTGGTTCTTAGAAATCTGTAGGAGAAGTTGAAAAATCAAAATTACAAACACAAATACGTTCTTTATTTGTTCCTTAGTTGCTTACCACAACCAACAAACTTTAAACAAAAGTAGAACAAGAACCTTTAATGAAGGTTTATTTTATGTAAAAATATTCCCATAGCTAGGAAAAAAATCAGCTACCTTTGTAGCCTTTTAAAAGGAGAATTATTAGAAGCGTACTTCTGTCCTTCCATCCTTTCCTCCTTTCCATACGGACACGTCCGTGCAATCCTTATAACATTTAAGACGACAAAAATGACAAAACCCTTAATATTAATCACAAATGATGACGGTTTATTTGCACCAGGCATAAAAGCCTTAATTGAAGTGGTCAAAGAAATTGGTACGCCTATTATTGTAGCACCGGATTCACCACAATCTGGAAAAGGGCACGCCATTTCCATCCATGAGCCTTTACGCTTAAATAAGGTCACTACTTTTGGGGAAGACATCGAAGCATACGAATGTTCAGGCACCCCTGTAGATTGTGTAAAATTAGCAAGAAATGTTGTTTTAAAAGGCAGGGTTCCTGATTTATGTGTTTCGGGCATCAATCATGGATCTAATGTGGCCATTAATATCCTCTACTCAGGTACCATGTCCGCAGCGATGGAAGCATCCTTGGAAGGCATTGATTCTATTGGATTCTCCTTGCTAGATTTTTCTTTTGAAGCTGATTTCGAACCGAGTAAGCCGTTTATCAAAAAAATAATCGAATACACGCTGCAAAATGGTTTAGGAGAGACTAAATTATTAAATGTCAATATTCCTAAATTACCATTCAATGAAATCAAAGGATTCAAAGTTTGTCGCCAAGCTAATGCAGGTTGGAAAGAAGATTTCCTCGAGAACAAAGACCCTTTAGACCGTCCCTATTATTGGATGTCTGGCGAATTTGTCAATAATGATAAGGGGGCGGATACAGATGTTAAAGCATTAGAAGAGGGTTATATTTCTGTCGTTCCTTGTCAACACGATTTGACCGCTTATAAGGCGATAAAACCGCTTAAAAATTTAGAAAAGATGTAAAGGAGGTTGAAAGGTGCAAAGGTTTATAGATGCAAGGGGCTCGCCTCTATCCCTCTACACCTTTATACCTTTATACCTTTATACCTTTATACCTTTATACCTCTATCCCTCTCCACCTTGCAACCTTTAGAAATATGTTAGATAAAGACTCCTTATTGATTGGTTTGTTTTTAGGTTTAGCCGTTCCTTTTGTAGGCTACGCGATTATTTTAACGCTATTTGAACAATTATCGGCTACCGAATGGTTAAGTTCTGATACTCGAACCATCACTTTTCGGGCTAGGACTATTGCCGTTTTAGCCATCTGTCTAAATGTAATTCCCTTTAGATATTACCAAAAACAATGGTATCAAACGGCTATGCGAGGGGTGATGATTGCGACGCTGGTATATGTTGGGTTTTGGCTATTTAAATTTTCAGGAGATATTTTTTAGAAAAGGTACACAGGTACAAGGGGCTAAAAGTACAAAAATTGGAATACTCCAAACGCTATACCTTTACACCTCTATACCTCTATACCTCTATACCTCTTTCATGAAGTACTACCTAATAGCAGGAGAAGCCTCTGGCGATTTACATGCATCCAATTTGATGAAGGCATTGAGTCAAGAAGATTCAGTGGCTAAATTTCGTTGTTGGGGTGGTGATTTAATGCAGCAAGCAGGCGGGGAATTGGTCAAACATTATAGAGATTTGGCTTTTATGGGTATTTGGGAGGTCGTTAAAAATTTGAAAACTATTCGGCAGAATTTTGCTTTTTGCGAAAAAGACATTGCCGCTTATCAACCAGATGTACTGATTTTAATTGACTATTCTGGTTTTAATTTGCGTATTGCTAAATGGGCAAAAATCGCTGGACTCAAAGTTTTTTATTATATCTCTCCACAGATTTGGGCATCTCGCCAAAGTAGGGTTAAAAAGATTAAGCAATATGTAGACCGAATGTTTGTAATTTTACCTTTTGAAAAGGATTTTTATCAGCAATTCGGCATGGAAGTCGATTATGTGGGACATCCTTTATTGGATGCTGTTATGGCTTTTAAGTCAAATGGCAATGGCAATGACAATGACAATGGCAATGACAATGGCAATGACAATGGCAATGACAATGGCAATGACAATGGCAATGACAATGGCAATGACAATGGCAATGACAATGGCAATGACAATGGCAATGACAATGGCAAT
>CALFWI010000274.1 GCA_937928615.1 uncultured Saprospiraceae bacterium
TATCTATGGGGATGCTTTGTGCAGAAGACGAGATTGGTTTGGGGACAGATCATGATGGTATCATTGTTTTACCAGAAGATTTAGCAGTAGGTACGCCAGTGCGAGATCATTATGAGTTGGAGGATGATTATATCTACGAAATTGGTTTAACCCCTAACCGTTCGGATGGGACGAATCAAACTGGTTCGGCTAAAGATTTAGCAGCTGCTTTAAAAATTAATTACGGACATTCTGGAGAAGTTAGAATGCCGTCTGTAGCTGATTTTAAAGTAGACAATCACGACTTACCAATTCAGGTAACCGTAGAAAATACGGAAGCTTGTCCAAGATATTCTGGCGTGTCTATTTCAGGGGTAACGATTCAAGAATCACCTGATTGGTTGAAAACTAGATTGTTGTCAATTGGGGTGCGCCCAATTAGCAATGTAGTAGATATTACCAATTTTGTATTACACGAATTGGGGCAACCGCTTCACGCTTTTGATGCGGATAAAATTACGGGTAAAACGATTATCGTTAAGAACTTGCCTAAAGGAACAAAGTTCCAATCTTTAGATGAAGTAGAACGCAAACTAATTGCGACGGATTTAATGATTTGTGATGGCGATTCCAACGGCATGTGTATTGCAGGTGTTTTTGGCGGTTTGAAATCTGGGGTAACGGATGGTACAACGAATATTTTCTTAGAAGCGGCGCATTTTAATGCAAAGACAACTAGAAGAACGAGCTTTCACCACGACCTAAGAACGGATGCAGCGAAGGTGTTTGAAAAAGGAAGTGACCCAAATATTACCGTTTACGCTTTGAAAAGAGCAGCGCAATTAATCAAAGAATTAGCAGGTGGACAAATTGCCTCTGAAATTGTAGATATTTATCCAACAGAAATTAAGCGAGCGGAAATAAAAGTTTCGTATAGAAATGTGGAGCGATTGATTGGGGTACATATTCCAAAAGCAGAAATCAGAGCGATTTTAGAAGCGATGGAAATGGAGATTTTGGAAGATGGTGAAATGGATTTTGTCGTTGCTGTTCCAACCAATAAAGCAGATGTAACGAGAGAAGCAGATTTGATTGAAGAGATTTTACGAATTTATGGTTTTAATAAAGTGCCGATTCCTACACAGGTGAAAAATTCTGTCGTAGCGACAAAACGGCCGAGCCCACAAGAATTAAGAAACGTTCTAGGCGATTATTTGGCCGCAAATGGGTTCAATGAAATGATGGCCGTATCTTTAACGAAGTCTAGCTATTCCAGAGATATTTTACCCATTCCAGAAGCAGACTTAGTTTTTGTTAATAATACCTCTAACATTACTTTAGATGTCATGCGACCAACGATGTTGTTCAGTGGCCTAGAAGCCATTGCACATAATCAGAATCGTAGAAGTATAGATTTGAAATTATTTGAATTAGGCAAGACTTATAAAAAGACAGCAGAAGGAGGCCATAAAGAAACGCAGCATTTAAGCCTATTTTTAACGGGACAGAAAGCGAGTGAAAATTGGCAGAAGACGGGACAAGCGCCAGCGGATTTTTACACCTTAAAAGCCTATGTCAATAATGTCTTAGCACGTTTAGGGGTAAAAGGTTATCAAGAAGACAATTTGAAAGATGACGTATTCTCAATGGGATATAAGTATTTCAGAGGGCAACAAATCGTAGCGAAATTTGGTAAAGTACAAAAGAAGATTGTCAAAGCAATGGGCATTAAGCATGAGGTGTATTATGCGGACATTAACTTCGATGCTTTAATCAAAGCGACGAAGAAACATAAGATTGGCTATGAGGAATTGAATAAATTCCCGACAGTTCGTAGAGATTTGGCGCTAGTCATTGACAATTCAGTTAGTTTCAACGATATTGTACGCATTGCACGTAAAACAAATAAGAAGAGTTTAAAAGATATTAATCTTTTTGACGTTTATACGAATGAAGACCAATTAGGAGCTGACAAAAAATCCTATGCAGTTAGTTTTATCTTCGAGGACAAGACCAAAACTTTGGTTGACAAATTTGTGGATAAAGAAATGAATAAATTAATACAAGTTTTTGAACGTAATTTAAACGCACAGATAAGGAGATAGAAGCGAGACTAAAGACCGTTTCGTTTAGAGCATCGAGCGCAGTCTCTATTCTCTCAATGAAATGGTCTCTTCTCTCTAATCTCGACAAGAAACACTACAACAAACACAAAAAAAATGGAGCTATCAGATAAAATAGCAAACATTAAAGAAAAAATAACGCAATTGGCATCAAAAATGGAGAACCTCCGTTTAGAAAATCGCCTATTAGTTGAGGAAAATAGTAAATTAAGCACTAAATTGCAGCGCGATGCCGAAGAAACAAGTTATCTAAAGCATCAATTAGCTACATTAAAAGAGCAATTATTGGCCCAATCACCAAAGGCGGTGGTTGAAGAAGAGGAATAAGTGGAGTGTATGATTAAGGACTTTTAGAAAAGATTAGTATAGCATTTGAGACTTTGTAAAATAATGGATGAATTCATCCATGTTTAATGATAGAAAGGAAATATTTTTTATTTCTCAATTTTAAATTAGCAATTTTAAATTTTTACATTTCTCCCATCGGTTTTGAATATGGATAATCAAGATAGTAAAAAAAGAATAACAGTCGTCATAGCTGGCCGTCCATATTCTTTAAAGGTAAAAGCTGAAGATGAGCCTATTATTTTGCGTTTGACGAAAGAATTAAACGTAAAAATCAGGCAATTTCAATCTACTTATACCAATAAAGACAAACAAGATTTGTTGGCAATGACTTTATTGAATTATTCAGTTGATTTACATAAAGCTAAAACCAAAATTACTACTAAACTTCCTACCAATCCACTCACTGATTCTCTTCAAGAAATTGACAATTTATTGGATGACCTACTAGTAGAATAAGCTTAAGCTTATGAAGCTACTAGATTTTAGATACTTAGCTGTTTGCAAAAGAAAAGGAATGCTAATTAGTAGTTAACTAAGCAGTAATTTTTTTGCAGATAAGTATCGCATATATTCATCCTATTTCAATCATATATAAATAAAGTGGACTTATGGACATAATTATGGGATTACTCGGAGGAGGAGTAGTTGGCGCGATCATCGCTTTTTTGATGGTCAAATCATTTATAACTAAAGCCAATCAAAGCAAAACCGATGAAATTAATCGTAAAGCAGATTTAGTATTAGAAGAAGCAAGAATCACGGCTAAACGAACGGAAGAAGAGGCTAAGTTAAAGGGAGATAAAATTATTAGTAGAGCCGAAACAAAGAATGAGCAAATTAAGCAAAAGAAGATTCAGGAAGCAAAAAGCAAATTTAGTAGCCTGAAATCTAAGTTTGAA
>CALFWI010000275.1 GCA_937928615.1 uncultured Saprospiraceae bacterium
TGATTTCCTCAGGAGGTAGTCGTAGCAATATTTCGATTCTAGTAGATTCTAAATATAAAGTGGACGCCATGAATGCCTTAAATGAAGGGCTTTTTGCAGATATTTTGAAGAAAAAAAGAGCAAAATAAAAAGTATGGGAGGTTGTTAGAAATTATTAAGGAGTATCTTAGACAAAATTACTGCTAATAACGGGAATAATAACCTCCTATAACTTCCATATTACGGCCGAATCACCATCAACCGCCGAGTAGCAATCGTCTTTCCTTTAGCATCGGATAAACTATATAAATAAGTGCCTTTCCGCAATTTAGAAACATCTAACTTCTTCGTTTTAAATCCATTTAAAGGGTATTTCTCTTCCATGACGACCACGCCTAGAATATTATAAATCCTCAAAGAATATTCCGAAGGTTTCAAATTAGAAAACTCAAATCGAACATCATTAATAGCAGGATTCGGATAAGCATAAATATCAGGTCGCCCACTAGTTGTTCGAATCGTAGAACTTGGGTCAGATACCGTATAATAAACCACTTCTGGATTGACACCATTGGGCTTCATATAAGCAGCAGCAACTTTAGACGTTGTTTCATTACTATAAAAATGGTAAGATAGACTAATTTGTGGCACTTGCATTTTAGGGTCATCTACACCCTCTGTAATATCTTGCCAAGGTAAATTGCCCACCTTAATATCTATTCGGTAATTTCTTTCTTCCATGTTCTTTTCCCGTAATACCTCATAAGTATTGTCTGGCAAGGACAAAATTCCCCAAGCATCAATTTCTTTTTGCTGCTTAACTAAACACCTATAGCGAACGGAATCGGGGGTGATAGGCAGTGTATATAAAATAGCTTTAGGTAAATCTTCAACTGCCACTTTAAAAGAAAAATGCCCTGTTTGTTCAGAAGTCGTTCCGTATTTTAGTGGAAAGTGTAGCGTTTGCATTGGTTTATCATAGTACGTAGTCGTCTGAACACCCATATTCATTGGGTCCAAACCGATAGAACCCAATTGTTCCAAACTATGTCCATCACTTTTGAAAAAATTATTAATCCCATTCATTTCTTGCATCAACACGCCCTTCTTCGCAAAAGGTAAATTACCTGTAGCGTTCTTTATGGCTATTTTTTGCGTAAAGGCAGACTGCAATTTCATCAGGTCCCAGGTTTGATTTTCACCTTTCCCTAGAATAGCAATATTCTCTGGTAAATTATCACTAGCCATGAGAATCGTATCCCCTATTCTTGGCAATACCTCCGAAGTAATAATTGGCTGTCCAACTACCGAGAGCGTAAGTAATAAATAAGCTATAATAGGTATCAGTCTTTGCATATTTTAATTAAGGTTTAAGGGTTTAAAGGTATAGAGGTTAAAAGGTTTAAAGGTATAGAGGTTAAAAGGTTTAAAGATATAGAGGTATAGCGGTGTAGAGAAGAACCTAAATGTTACATTCCTTTACACCTTCATATCTCTGTACCTTTACACCTCTATACCTTTACCCCTTTAAACCTTTATACCTACTTCTTGGAACTGCACAAATTTACGATATTCTCCTTGTTCTGCTAATAAACTTTGGTGATTGCCTCGTTCTATTACTTGTCCATCTTTTAAAACTACGATTTCATCCGCATGTTGTATGGTAGATAAGCGATGCGCAATAATAATGGTGGTTCGGTTTTGCATAATCTTTTCCAAAGCATCTTGTACTAATTTCTCAGATGCAGAATCTAAGGCAGAAGTTGCTTCGTCTAAAATCAAAATTGGCGGATTTCTTAAAATCGCTCTAGCAATGGTTAATCTTTGCCGTTGTCCACCACTTAATTTACTCCCACCATCCCCAACATTGGTTTGATATCCATTTTCTGTTGCCAAAATAAAATCATGCGCATTGGCAATTTTAGCGGCTTTTTCTACTTCAATTTGAGCACAATTTGATAAGCCAAAGGTAATATTATTAAAAATAGTATCATTAAACAAAATAGGTTCTTGAGAAACTACGCCAAAAAGGTTCCGCAAATTCCTTAATGCTAATTTTTTAATATTGACACCATCAATCAAAATTTGTCCACTATTAGTATCATAAAATCGGAGTAGTAAATCAATTAAAGTCGTTTTACCCGAACCAGAACTACCGACAATAGCTATCACTTTTCCTTTAGGAATCAATAGGTTAACTCCATCAACTGCTTTTCTTTCGGCATTAGCATAGGCAAAATTAACATTTTGAAAATCAATTGCTTGACTAAAATTAGTAATTGTCTCAGGTTCAGCGGTTTCTTTAATAGTTGAGGAAACGTTTAAAATTTCATCTATCCTATCTACAGCCGCCATCCCCTTTTGAATATTATAAAAAGCATTAGAAAAAGCTTTAGTCGGTTGACTCACATTAAAAAAGGCGAATAAAAAAGCCAAAAAAGTTTCCGCCGCCAATTCTCCAGAAAATACTAAGGCAGAACCGTACCAAAGTAGAATAGCAACCATCGTGACCCCCAAAAATTCAGATAAAGGAGAAGATAAATCTCGCCGCCATAATAAACGGGTCAATAAATGGCTATAATCATCATTCTCTTTTTGAAACTTAGTCGCTTGCGATTGCTGGGCATTAAAACTCTTTAAAATTCGCAATCCAGATAAGTTTTCGTCCAACATCGCTACTAAGTCCCCCAATCTTTCCTGCACTTTACTAGACTTCTTTTTTAAGGTTTTTCCAATACCTCCAATAATAATACCTGTAAATAACATCAAGCCAAAAACAAAAACAGTCAATTGAGGACTCACATATAGTAAGAAAATTAAGCTTCCTATAATAACTAAAGGTTCTCTAAAAACCGTTACCAAGACATTAAAAATACTAATTTCCACCTCTTGTACATCTATCGTCATTCTAGCTAATAAATCGCCTTTTCGTCTTTCTGAAAACCAACCTAAATCTAAATCAACTACTTTTTCAAATAATTGCTGCCGAATATCTCGCACCATTCCATTCCGAACAGGCGACATAAAAAAAGCAGCTAAATAGCGGAATAAATTTTTAAAAAAGAACACTAGAATAATGCCTATACATACATAAACCAAAGCACCTTCTTTCCCATCTGCCTGTATCAGG
>CALFWI010000276.1 GCA_937928615.1 uncultured Saprospiraceae bacterium
AACGATAAATGATGAATTCGGTATACAGAATAGACAGTAGGCAGTTAAGCCTTTGATTTTTAAACCTAATTTTTTGTACAAACACAGTTAACTGAACAGTTTTACAGAATAGATTATCAGTTTAAAAATGGATATTATTGATTTCAACGATACTACTAAAATCGAGTAGGAACTTAATTTGTTGAGTATATTTATTACCCAATAAATTAGTTTTTCAACGAATAATTATCACTTTTTATCCAATGATCTAAGGGTATCCCTATCTGTTCAATTTACCGAATTCATCATTCATCGTTCATCATTCATCATTACTGTACATTTCCGTAAGCAATAAAATAAGGATTCAATAAATTTTCTTTATTATAAGCCAATGGCTTTTTGGTATCTTCACTAATTATTTTTCCGCCAGCTTCTTCCAAAATAATCTGCGCTGCGCCTGTATCCCATTCCATAGTTGGCGCTAATCTTGGGTAAACATGGGCTTCCCCTTTTGCTAAGATTAAGAATTTTAAGGAACTTCCTCTTGATACTTTTTCTGGCTCATTTAATTGAGCGATAAAATTAGCCGTCCCTTCGTTTAAGTGAGACCGAGAACAAACGACTCCTAGACCTTTATCCGCCATATCAAATTTAGGCGCTTTTAATTTAGTTGTTTTTCCACCAACCGTTTCATAAGCCCCTTTGTCATAAATCGCTGAATAAACCGCTTCTGTTACAGGAATATATACGACCCCCATTACTGTTTTACCATAATGCAGCAGGGCAATATTAACCGTAAAATCACCATTTCGTTTGATAAATTCTTTGGTGCCATCTAAAGGGTCTACCAACCAAGCATAATCAAAATTCTTTCTTTCGCTGTAATCAATCTCCTTATTTTCTTCCGAAATTATTGGAATATTTGGCGTTAATTTAACCAAATGGTCGCAGATAATCTGATTCGCAGTTCTATCCGCGATTGTTAAGGGGCTATCATCTTTTTTATGGGTCACACCAAAACTTTCTTCGTTTTGGTAAATTTCCATAATCGCATGTCCTGCTTCTATGGAAATTTTTTTAACTGCCTCACAAATCGTATTTAAATCGTACATTGAACAATTAATTTATTTAAAGGGTAATTTAGATTCCATTGCTTATAGCTTTACCCATTAGCATTAGCAAAAATAGGGTTACTTTTAACACCAGTTTGGTTTACGATGATTTTTTTAAATGGATGTAAAAATTCAAATTTATTAGTAAAATAAAAATAGTCGAAGCTTAGAAAATATAAAATTTATATATTGGCTAATATTACACCTATTCCTTAAAATGAGGATACAAAAGAAATTTTTGTCAACTATAATTTTATTTTTACAGCAGCAACCGCCAAATTTTGCCGTTATTCTTTTTTCAATTCAAAAAATTATTATTTAATCATAAGTGAGCGACGAACAAATAGACGATTTTTCAGCAGATCAGCAAGATGTTTTAAAATCCATTCGGGTTTCTAGGATAATTTTGCCTATTCTAATTGGAGTGGGCGTGGTCATTTATTTGCTTTGGCAACAATTTGACCCTGCTGCTTTTCAGAAAATTAACTGGAATCGACATACCTTATTTTGGATTTCTATGTCGGTTATACTGCTAATTATTCGGCATATTGCTTATGCTAATCGACTTCGTGTTTTGTCTAAGGAGGAATTTGGTTGGCGGAAATGTATTGAATTAATTTTTATTTGGGAATTTAGCTCTGCAGTTTCTCCTACCAGTGTCGGTGGTTCTGCGGTTTCTTTATTTGTGTTAGCGCAAGAAAAATTGTCCGCTGCTAAGACAACGGCCATTGTCATTTATACCGCGATTCTAGATACTATTTTTTTTGTAGGTACATTACCGCTCTTATTTTTATTATTTGGGCCAAAAATTATTCGGCCTAATTTAACGGATTTAAGCAATCTAGATGGCTGGGGATATACTTTTTTTGGTGCTTATATTTTAATGGCAACCTATGGTGTCCTCTTTTTTTATGGTCTTTTTATCAACCCGAATCAACTGAAGAAATTCTTTGAATGGGTCACTAGTTTTAGTTTTCTAAAAAAATATCAAAAGGGCGCTACCAAGTTAGGGACTGATATTATTACGGCCTCTGCTGAAATGAAGCGAGAAAAATGGGGCTTTCACATAGCTGCTTTTTTATCTACGGCAACAGCTTGGTCTTGTCGGTTTTTGCTATTGAATTGTTTGATTATCGCTATTGTAGATACCACCGCTACTGATTTTTTTACCCAAGCAGCACTTTATGCTAGATTAGAGACCATGTTTGTGATTATGGCATTCTCTCCTACACCGGGCGGAGCAGGATTTGCAGAGATTGTTTTTGGCGGTTTTTTAAGCGATTATGTTCCTGTGGGTATTTCTTTAATTATTGCTTTTATGTGGAGAGGATTGACCTATTATGCTTATTTATTTGCTGGCGTTATTATCGTTCCTAATTGGCTGAGGAAGTTATTGAATAAGCGGAAGCAAAAAAAGCGGGTTTAAAATACTAGTGTCTTGCAATTTTTTGGTTTGTATTTAAAAAACTAAGACATCTAGTAGTTATATAAAGGAATCTGAATTTTGTGATGTATATTCAGTAGCCAAATCTTCTAAAGTATCTAATAATTCTTCTTCTAATTCTTTTTCAGTTGGAATCTTGAAATTCTTTTTTACCAAATATTTAATAAATGCTTCTGGGATTTCAATATCATACTTTCCTAAATAAAATATATATTCCGAAGACCAAAGCCATTCACCATCCGTATACACAGTTGTATCTATAGTTGCTTCCGTAATTGGGCAGAAAAATATAGTTCTAAGTTTAGTTAACCATATACCATTTTTGAGATAGTTCATTATCCTATCATCTACCCTTGTTGTTCTTTTTGTTAAATTTTCATCAAAAATGCTCGGAAAACTTTTATTCCGAAACCCTTTCCAAAATCCAAGAGTTTTCATAGGCAAGTGTTTTTTATTTTTCAACTTGGGGTTCGCTGATTGATTGACCTCATCCTGTTAATCTAAAAAATCCTGTCATCCTGTCGCTATCCTGTAATATCGAAAGGCTCAGGTTGTGCTATAATCTCCCAAGTATGGTCAGATAATAACTTGACGGTTGCTTTGAATTCCAACGGATTTTTCCTTCCCCATTCACTCGGTGCTACCATGGATACCAAGTATTGGCCATCTTTTCTTTGATAGAGGTGATAGATTTTACCAATTAGCGGCTTAAAACTCATATCTGCTTGATAAATACTTTCGGATATTTCCACCCTTGCTTTAATCTTATTGGCTTGCTCTGCTAACAAGTTAATTTGTTCTCGAATTTGGTCCAATTGCATTTCTGTCTGTTCGTACATGGCGCCAACTGCTAAACCTTTCACTCTTCCCTTATCTATCGGTCTGATTACCGCACCACCAACGGTATGTGCATAAGGTAACAAATGCGGATGCTCCGCAATCTTATCTTTATCTATCGGATTTATAAATTCTTCTTTTTTTGACATGGGACAACTAATATTTTCAAAGATTGGATAATATATAGTAGAATGAAAAAGGTAGGAAATTGTTTCGGAAGTGAAGCCATTTGTCGCTTGAAAATTTACCAATTAACTAGTTAATCCAAGTTGCGGAGCATTAAAAATGGTTATATTGTTTGATGGTTATATTTTTTTTGGGCTTAAAATAACTGATTTTGATGCTATTGCCCCCTCAACAATATAACAATTTAGCCATATAACCATTGTCCGCAACTTGAATTATTTAAGCTTTTTTTTATAGTCTAAAATATTAACTCTTTCTTGGCAGGTGACGACATCTCTTTCTTCATTAGAAGCAATAATAATCAAGCGATTGGCAGCATATTTTTCTAATAATTGATGAAACCAATCCACACTTTTTTCATCTAAAGTAGCGGTAGGTTCATCCAATAATAATAAGGAAGTATCTGAGCAAATCGCCAAGCCTAATTTGAGTCGCTGTTTCATACCAGAAGAAAAAAAGCGGACTTCTTTATCTTTTGCTTTTTTTAATTCGATGACGTCTAAAAAATCGGCTATGCTTAAATTATTAATAAATGGCTTAAATTGTTGATGAAAGTGAATCGTTTCGGAAAGCGTAAATTCTTCGATTAAATCAATATAAGGAGAAGCAAAACTTAGATGTTGGTAGATTTCGTCTTTATCAATCGTTTTCCCATTGATTTTATAGTCAATAGAACCTTTGGTAGGGGATAGATGTCCTGCTAAAATTTTTAGGAAAGTAGATTTACCAGAGCCATTCGTACCAAGAATGGCATATCGAGTAGCCATCGTAAAATGCTGGTTAATATTTCTAAAAATCCAATCGTAGAGATAACGTTTGGTAATATTATTTAGAATGATTTCCATTTAACTTATTTCCGTTTAACTGTCTAAATCCTTTGATAATACCTCTTTCTGAGGCTTCTATAAATTGTATGATTTTCTTTCTTTCTGCTGATTTAGGTAAGTTTTTCTTTATTTTTTTAATGGCTTGTGTGGTATTAAAGCCTTTGACAAACAAAAAACGATAGACATCTTGAATCGCATGAATTTGCTCATTGGTAAATTTATGTCTTCGCAACCCTATAGAATTCACGCCTGCATAAGCAAGAGGTTCTCTTGCTGCTTTAATATAAGGAGGAACATCCTTTCTGACTAAGCTACCACCACCAATCATGGCATAAGGACCAATTTTTACAAACTGATGTACTGCCGTTAAACCACCCAAGGTAGAATATTCTCCGATTTCGATATGACCAGCTAAATTAACATTATTCGCTAAGACAACTCCTTTTCGCAAGATACAGTCATGTGCTACATGCACATAAGCCATCAAAAGGCAATTATCTGCTATAATGGTTTTGTCATTCGCTTTTGTACCTCGGTTTAAAGTACAATATTCTCGAATCGTTACATTATTACCAATTTCAATCACAGAATACTCTCCATCAAATTTTAAGTCTTGTGGAATTGCACCAACGACTGCACCTGGAAAAATTTTACAATTTTCACCAATTTTCACGCCTTCCATAATGGTCACATTTGACCCAATCCAAGTACCATTGCCGATTTCTACGTTGGCACCTATGGTCACAAAGGGTTCAATGGTCACTTGTTGACCTATCTTTGCTTTAGGATGAATAATTTTTAGTCCTGTGGTACTCATATATTTTTTAACGATGAACGATAAACTGTGAATGATAAACGTTTTACCCTAGTATTAGTTTATCAAGGTAGTGCAATCATTCTTACTAACTTCTTTTTACAATCTGTGCGGTCAATTCTCCTTCCGATACAATTTTATTTCCTACGTAAGCTGTTCCTTGCATATGACAAATGCCTCTACGAATGGGCGATAATAGCTCCAATTTTAAGATAAGGGTATCTCCTGGAACAACCATTTGTTTAAATTTAGCATTATCAATTTTCATAAAATAAGTATCCCATCCCTTCGGTTCCTCCATTTTAGACAATGCTAGAAGGCCACCACATTGGGCTAAAGCCTCCATTTGTAAAACCGCTGGCATAACTGGATTATTAGGGAAATGTCCTGTAAAGAATGGCTCATTCATCGTGACATTTTTTATACCTACAACATGCGTATCTGATAACTCAATAATCTTATCGACTAATAAAAAAGGATAACGATGCGGTAACCATTCTGCTATTCTAACAGCATCAAAAATAGGTGCTTGAGTCGGGTCATATTTCGGTTTACCTTTTAATTTACGTTGTTCTTTATAGAGGTCTCTAAGAATAGTTGCTAAACCTACATTTCCCGTATGTCCAGGTTGAGTCGCAATGATTTTACCCTTAATTGGTTTGTTGACCAAAGCTAAATCCCCTATCAAATCTAATAATTTATGTCGACTTGGTTCGTTTGGAAACTTTAATTTTTTTGCATTTAAAATAGTATCCGTCGGATCAATCGTCAATTTAAGTTGCCCTAATTTATTGGCTAATTCATCCAATTTCTTTTGGCTAATCTTTTTATCTGCAAAAACAATTGCATTCTCTAAACTACCTCCTTGAATCAAATCTTGATTAGCCAACGCTTCTAAGTCACTCAACATGACATAAGTTCGACAAGGAGCAATATCTGTTTTATAGGCAGCTAGATCATTCAAATTCGCAAATTGAGCATCTACCGCAGTAGTCTCAAAATCTACTAGTGTTTTGACCTGAAAATTGTCTGATGGTAATACGATATATTCTGCACCAGTGGCTTCGTCCTTATATTCTATTGGTTCCTCAATCAATAGAAAGTCCCTTGCTAAATCTTG
>CALFWI010000277.1 GCA_937928615.1 uncultured Saprospiraceae bacterium
AAAGATTTAAAAAAGTCCGTCAATCAGGGCGTTACCTTAAAAGAGACGGACTTTGCGGTGAAATTTCACCACCATACCTTAGAATATGTGATTCGATATTTAGATTAAATTAGTTTAAACCGCTGGTCTGAGTAGTTTGTGTAAAAACGTATGCTACTCAGACCAGCGGTTTAAGCTACTCTAGAGCTAAGAAAACTCTTTGTCCAAAGCTTTCGTCACTGCCTTAATTTCTTGTTCTTTCGATTTTGGATAAATCAATAAAACATCTCCTTCATCTACAATAATAAAATCATCTAAGCCTTTTGCCACTAATAATTTGCCTTTTGGCATTCGAATTAAAGAATTAGAAACGTCATCTAATACAACTTTACCATTTACTGCATTTCCATTATCATCTTTAGGCGACTCTATATGCAAAGAATTCCAAGTCCCTAAATCAGACCAACCAAATTCGGATGGAATGGTATAGACATCTGTAGATTTTTCCATAATGGCATAATCTACCGAAATACTTGGGGTTGTAGGATAAGCCTTATCAATAAAATCCTGCTCCTCCACGGTGTTATAAAAAGGCTCGCCCTCTTTTAAAATATTATAAATTGCTGGCGTATGCTGCTTAAATTGTTCTAAAACATAAGCGGCTTTCCAGATAAAAATACCTGCATTCCAAAGATAGTCTCCGCTTGCTACATACTGTTTAGCCGTTTCCACATCTGGCTTTTCTTTAAATTCAATGACCTTATGTACATCGGTATTATTATCCGAAAAATTGATGTAGCCATAGCCTGTATCTGGACGGGTTGGCTGAATACCTAAAGTAACCAAGGCTTCATTTTTTTTCGTAAAAGCCAACGCTTGTGCTAAATAATCAACAAAAGCATCTTCTTTTAAAATAATATGGTCAGAAGGTGCGACAATGAAATTCGCATTCGGATTTAAATTATGTAATTTGAAAGCCGTATAAGCTACACAAGGGGCGGTATTATTTCTAGACGGCTCACAAAGTACTTGATTCTCCGTTAGCTCAGGTAAATGTTCTAAGACCAAGTCTTTATACATGCCATTGGTTACAATAAAAATATTGGATGCTGGACAGAGTCTTAGAAAACGTTCAAAGGTCTGGCGAATTAAGGATTTACCCGTTCCCATAATGTCCAAGAATTGTTTAGGACGTTCAACTCGACTGGCTGGCCAGAATCGGCTACCAATACCGCCTGCCATAATCGCTACGTAAGTATCAGAAGAGGATGTATTTTTCATTTTTTTAGTTTATGATTATACCTCTCTTACGAAGCAAATTAGTATTGGTTTAAATTACACTTGTTTAAGTTGTTCCTTTCAAAAGCGTCAATAACTCTTTGCCTTTAGAACGCGAGACTGGCACGACAAATTCAGCGGAAAAAGGAAAGTGAATTTTATACCCTTGCGCATTCCCCGTAATCTTGCCTACCTTATCCATATTCACTAAGTAAGAACGATGACATCGCTTGATGGCGGGATAAGCTAATTGCTGGTCGATGTTTTTAATACTATTTCGAAGTAAACGTTTTTTCATTTTATCCGCTTCCAAATAATTAATTTCTACATAATTATTGGCAGCTTTGATAAAAAATAATTCATCTAATGGAAGCGAGAAGTCTGCCTTTCCATTTTCATCTTTAAAGTGAATAGTCGTTAGCGTCGTACTTTTAGGGCTAATGTGCTGGTTTAAATTTTGGGCAAATTGCTGATTTTGTTTGAGTTGATAAATATAATCTAAAAGAGAAAAGATTAAAACAGGAAACAATGCAATAGGCAATACCATACTATAGAAATAAAAAAAACCTTTAAGCGTGGGTTGGCGTCCCAAAGATAATTGCAGATAGAAATAGCAACCTACAAAACTTAGACTAAGGGCAAATAAACCAAGTAATATTTGCTTCCAAAGTACCCATTCCTCTTCTCTAAAAAGGGATTTAAAAAATAAAGGAAGTAGATGGAAAGAGAAAGTCAATGCTAAAAATGTAATAAAACCATAACCACTAAGAAATAAATTTTTATAAGGAAAACTAGCTCTATCTGTCTTGAAGGGCTGAAAAAAGATTAAGAAGAAAGCCACAAAACAGCCTACTAAAAAATAGCGGAGGATATATTTTTTTTGATTGGCATAAAGTGGAGTGGGTTGATTAAAAATAGAAAACATAAATTATTTTAGTGATTAGGATGCTCAAATTACGGAGGAATTGAGGAAAAGTACAATTAGTAAGAAAGTTTTTTGAAAAAAATAATTCAATAACAATAGGGGAAGCAAGCGGGATAAACGCCCTATAAAAGAGGAAGTTAGCCGCAAAAAACAATAACAAATGGAGTAGATGGGCGCAAGGTGCTTTTTGAATTGTTCAAAAAAATACTTGCTTTAGTGCTAAAATTATCAATATATTTGTTGCAACGATTTAAGAATCGGGATTAGTATACTCACTAATTATTTTTTTTAACCGCAATCGGTTAATTTTTTGTTAAGAACTTAGTAAAACGAGATTCATTTCTAATTTATTATTATCTTGGCAACATATTTGTTCTACAATTGAACAGATTATCATTTTTACTTCACTAAATTTCGTTCTATAGGATATAAACTTTACACTTAAACAGATTTTAATATTATTTTCATTAAAATACGATAAGTATGAAAGTTACGCCGTTGAACGACCAACAGTTAATCGCTGAGTACCTTAAGGGAAATGAGCGAGCCTTCGAGATTCTTTTAACTCGTCACAAAGAAAAAATTTATACTTCTATATATCTTTTTGTAAAGGAAACATCTTTAGCAGAAGACATCTTTCAAGAGGTTTTCATTAAGATTATTGATACTTTACGTAAAGGAAAGTACAACCATGAAGGGAAATTTGTCCAATGGGCATTACGTATCTCTTATAACATGTGTGTAGATTATTTCCGTCGCTCTAAAAGACGACCGAAAGTTTCTCCTACAGAAACATTCGATATCTTCGATGTTTTACAAAATCCTGAGCCTAACGCTGAGCAAACAATCATTCGTAGCCAAACGCACGATAAGATTCGTAGCCTTGTAGACCAATTACCTGCAGAGCAAAGAGAAGTGGTGATTTTACGTCACTATGCAGATATGAGCTTCAAGGAAATTGCTAAATTGACTAGAGTCAGTATCAATACTGCTTTGGGTAGAATGCGATATGCTTTGATTAACATCCGAAAGATGGTAGAGGAAAGAGAAGTAAGTTTACTACAATAAAAGTTTTGGTAGTCAAAATACAACGGCTATTTATTTTCCCTGAACAGACTATATTATAATCTGACAAGCCGAAAACGTTTTAGCGACCATATAAAATATAAGGTAATCATTGAACACCACCCCTTTTAGTTCAATATACACCCTAAAAACTTCAACCCTATTTAAGGTTAACCTTCTGTGCTATTTGTACAGAAGGTTTTTTTATGCCCCAACCTTTTTTTGTTGGCTAGCTGTCTCTAGAAATAAAAGACAGCATGAAATTATTGTATTTTTTACTGAGTGTTTTATTATTGGTTGGCTCGTCCTGTTCCCAAAATCAAGATGTAACCGCCATTTTTAAAGATTGCCCCACTTTAGCAGACACCAAAATATTATCAGAAGCTGAAAAGTCGAATACTTGTATTTATTTCCAAGTCTATCGGTATCAATCCGCCATTTACCTCCTTTGTGAATGTTGTGTCTGTGATAAAGCGCCAATGGCAGCCAATTGTGCAGGAGAACCGCTTTGTGATTTGTCGCAAAATTGTATGGTTGATTTTTATGGAGAGGCGGATTATTTGTTTAGTGTGAGTTCGGAGTGAGTTTTATTGGTTTATATCTCTTGAAACACTGTCTTTGGGTGGGAATGATTTGCTTGATTTGTATGTTGCTCTTTTTTGTCTATAGAACAATTATCCAAAGTGTTAATCATTTCTTTAGCAATTGCCTGCACTACAGGAATAGCAACGGAGTTACCCATTTGACGGTACATCTGTGTTCTGGAAACGGGAAATTTAAAGTCTTTAGGGAAACCCATCACCGCTTT
>CALFWI010000278.1 GCA_937928615.1 uncultured Saprospiraceae bacterium
CAAATTAGTGTTAACTAAATATAGTACTACAGATGCAAGTAGTTTTTATTATCTCAAAATTAGGTAACTAGCTTAATTGAAGAAAGGTTAAAATTCAGATATTTTAACCAACTTCCTTTATGCTTTTTACGCTATACGGAATTAATCCCAGTTGAACATAATCCATCGTTAATTTATTTATCCCAAATTCACGATCCGATTATGAGAATTCTTTTGACACTTGTTTTTATCCTACTCTTTGTAGTGGGGATAAAGGCACAAAGCGCCCATGAAGTCAACACTGTTGATGATGTGGATGATGGCGTCTGCAATGCAGTGCATTGTAGTCTCCGAGAAGCTATAAATGCTGCTAATGCTGATGGCGTTAACAGTCTTATAGTATTTAGAATTGATGGCCCTGGTACTAAAGTCATTACTTTAGATACCGAACTTCCTGCTATTTCAGGCACACTGAAAATAGATGGGAACACTTTGGCTAGTAACTTACCGACTACTGGACGGCTTGTCCTTGATGGCAATGGCCTGATTAAGAATGGCTTACACCTTGCATCTGGCGAGGTAGAGATTTATGGTGTACAATTCCAACAATTTTTAGACAATGCAATTTTAATTGAAAGTCTCACTGGAGACTTCATCAACAGCGTCACACTTGGTAAACGTGAAAAAGGGAACATTTTTATCAAGAACGGGACTGCTGTTAGCGCTAAAAATTTAGAGGACTTAGTCTTTCAAGCCAATTATGTTGGTACTAATCTTGGTTTCGAGGAAGGGTTCGGTAACCAAAATGGTATTATTGTCGATAATAATTGGACCGCTGCTGAAAATTCACTACTGATTATTGGAGGCGAATCCGATAGATTACAGCATAATTATTTTGCAAGTTCTACGCAAGTAGCACTTGCTTTATCTTATCAAGGAATTGCTAGAATTGAAGGGAATTCCTTTGGTACAGGGAAGGTTGGAAATGAAAATTTGGGTAATAAAGTTGCTGTTCAAACAAAGAATGGAAGAGGGCGAGTGGATATAGGCGGTGCACCTGATGCTAAAAATACTTTTGCTTATAACGAAAATGCGGTTATTATTGACGAAAATAGTTATGTCAATATTAGCGAAAATAGTTTTTACTGTAATGGCTTAGGACTAGATATTACCAAAAATACTTACCCAATTCCCACTATTACTAGCGGTATACAAACTAAACTTTCGGGAATTGCTCAACCGCTTGATGTAATTGAAGTTTATATTTCTGATGAGAATGCTTGTAACAGTGAAAATTGTCAAGGGATGACTTATATGGGGACAACAACTGCTAGTTCAGCTGGAGAATGGGAATTTGCGGGCAGATTTGCTTTTGGACAACAAGTGGTTGCTTTATCTCGAAATAGTGGTCGTCAATCTATGTTTTCTCAGTGTTTTAGGATTTGTACAGCTAATATTCAGTCCACTGCGACTAACGAAGGACCTTACTGTAAGGATGATACGATTCAACTATCGTCAAGAGTAGATATTCAGGAATTTTTATGGAATACACCAATCGACGCATCAGCGATTGCTTACAATTGGCAAGGGCCTAATGGGTTTAATTCTAATGAGCAGAACCCCAAAAATATCGCTGACAAAGGAGATTATATTTTACAAACTTTCCTGTTGGGCTGTCCAATAGCTCCCGATACGACGGAGGTTAAAGTGGCAATACTTGAAGCGGCTATTGCAGACGTGCCTGCTACTTGCCGAGCGGAAAGTATTCTACTGAATAGTGTTGTTACTAGTTCTATTGGCAGAGTAGCCTATCATTGGTCAGGTCCAGATGGTTATACGTCTACTCAACAAAACCCTACGGATGCTCAAGCTTCTGGGGTGTATGATTTGTTTGTCTCAGGGGATGGTTGTCAGTCCGAAATAGCAAGTGTGGTGGTGACTAATTATTTCCCTGAACCGTTCTCTTTAGGAGCAACCGCTTCCTTATGCACAGGGGAGTCTCTTTCGTTAGCTGTTCCGAACTATGATTACTACCAATGGGGTGGAACTTTTGAATTGGCTTGTGATACTTGTGCTAATGTCGTATTGACGCCGACTGAAAGTGGAACGATTCAATTACAGGCAGGGCCAACTGCGAAATGTATAGTGGAAGCGGTAATGGATATAGCTGTTATTGCTTCGATTAATGTTACGGAAGAACGGACTTTATGTCCTGGAAGTAGCCTTAATTTATTTACAGAAACGATTGATCAACCTGGAACTTACAAAGCATCGTTTACCGCTCAATCTGGTTGTGATTCTACGCACACTTTTATTGTAACAGAGCCTGACTTAAATAGAGTTGTAGAAAATAAGGTTATTTGTGAAGGGGACGCTGTGAAGCAATTTGGAGAAACCTATTCTGCTTCGGGTACTTATCAAGCATCCTTTACTGCGGCAAATGGCTGTGATTCGACCCATGTTTTACAATTGGATGTTTTGAAAGCAACCTTTGTAACAAAATTTCACACGATATGTGCAGGGGAAACAATAGATGTTTTTGGAACGCCTGTTGGCGAACCTACTAGTGCTTCTAAAGTTTATACCGCTAGTAATGGCTGTGATTCGACGCACCAGATTAATGTATTTGTCAAGGAAGCTTATCAAGAATCGTCGAAAATTACCTTATGCTCAGGAGACACGGCTCGAATACTTGATGGGCTCATCGTAGAGCAAAGTGGAATGTATCAAAAAGATTTTACCGCTATTAATGGTTGTGATTCGCTAGTGATGGTAGAAGTACAAGTACTAGAATCGATTGAAACTTTCCAACACAATACCATGTGCGATGATGAGGCGTTGGCGTTATTTGGCGATGAAAGTGCTTTTCCTGGAAATTATTCAGAAACTTTTACTGCTCAATCTGGATGCGACTCTGTTAACTATGTTACTTACGACATTAGATTTCGGCAAGAAGTAGAAGAATTTGTTACTATTTGTGGGACAGACCGCTATTTACTAGAGGGGAATGAAGTGACGGAATCTGGTCGATATAGCTATACTTATACCGCAGCCAATGGTTGTGATTCGACCCATATTACAGATGTACATGTATTAGATATACCTTCTGGAGCGGCGACATACGAATTATGCCCAGGAGAAACGATGGATGTTTTTGGAACTAATGTAGGCACTGCAGGCGTTTATGCTGAAGTGTTTGCTAGTAGCAATGGTTGTGATTCTACGCATTTGATTACTATCTCTATTAAGGAAACTCAATTAACGAATGAAGCTAGAACTATCTGTGAAGGAGAAACCATTACCATTTTTGATAAATTAATTACTTCAGACGAAGTGGTTCGTAAGACTTTTGCTGGAGCCAATGGTTGTGATTCTACGCATGCTGTTCAGGTAACCATGTTGCAAAATATTACAACTGAAGGAGCAACAACGATTTGTGAATTGGATTGTATTGAGTTATACGGTGCAACTGCTTGTGCGAATAAAATTTATGAACAGACTTTTACCGCTCAATCTGGTTGTGATTCGACCCATACTTTAC
>CALFWI010000279.1 GCA_937928615.1 uncultured Saprospiraceae bacterium
GAGATGGCGATGAATATGTGATTAATGGTAGAAAATGGTGGTCTTCTGGCGCATTGGATAAAAGATGTAAGGTCTTTATCGTCATGGGAAAAACAGACCCAAGTGCTTCTAGACATACGCAACAGAGTATGATTTTGGTAGAAGCAGACCGAGCGGGTGTAGACATCATGCGAGCCATGCAAGTGTTTGGTAATGTAGATGCACCTCATGGTCATGCAGAAGTGGATTTAGTGAATGTAAGAGTACCCGTTAGTAATTTATTATTAGGAGAGGGTAGAGGTTTTGAAATTGCACAAGGACGTTTAGGCCCAGGTCGAATTCACCATTGTATGCGTTTATGTGGAGTCGCACAACGTGCGTTAGATTTAATGTGTAAGCGAGTAACAGAGCGCCAGACTTTTGGTCGTTATATTAAAGATTATAGTAGCATTCGTCAAGAAATTGCAAAGTCTAGATGTGAATTAGAACAAGCTAGATTGTTGACGCTTTCTGCGGCGGATAGAATTGACAGAGAAGGTGTGAAAGGAGCAAAAGATTTGATTGCGATGATTAAAATTGTAGCGCCAACGATGGCTTGTACGATTATTGACAGAGCGATTCAAATTCATGGTGGTATGGGCGTTAGTCAAGATACGCCATTAGCTGCGATGTATGCTGGTTCTAGAACTTTACGTTTAGCGGATGGGCCAGACGAGGTACACATGTGGCAATTGGGTAGAAATACCGTTAAACAGTATATGGCTAAAGTAGCGGAGGAAGCGTAAATGAGTAGCTTAGGCTTTCTGCCTGAGTAGCAATAAGTAGTAGTGTTATCAATTTTTAAATGGGTTTGACTACTGCAAAATATATAGCTATAAAATCGGGTTAGTATTTCAAATGCTAACCCGATTTAGTATAACTTAACTTGTATACAGCTAATTGTGTACACTATTATACCGAAAAAATATGGTCATTGTAAAACCATCAGCCACTATCATGCTTGCTAGAGATACGAAAGAAGGTATTGAAGTCTTATTGCTAAAAAGAAATAAGGCTTTAAAATTTGCCGCTGGTTTGTGGGTTTTTCCTGGTGGGAAAATAGAACCTGATGAGCTTGAACAAGGTAAAGATGATATTGGCGCAGCAAAACTAGCAGCAGTTAGAGAAACAAAGGAAGAGGCAAACATAGCTATAGACATCAATAGCTTATTGCTATTTAGTCATTGGACAACGCCTGCCGTCCAACCTAGAAGATTTGCCACCTGGTTTTTCTTTGCGGATGTGAGTGGACAAGATTTAACCGTGCAAATTGATGATAGCGAGATTAAAAAGCACGATTGGGTGAACCCTCAAGAAGCTTTGGATAGGGTACAAAAAGGGGATTTGGCAATGATGCCACCCACTTATATTAGTTTACAACGAATTAGAAAATGTAAAACAGTTGCTGAAGCATCCACATTATTAGGAGCAATCGACCCAATTTATATTCTTCCTGTTTTGCAAATGAAAGAAGGGAAAATGGTTTGTATGTATGAAGGAGACGCAGGTTATACGACTGGTGATGCGGACTTAACTGGACCAAGACATCGTTTAATAGCGAATATGCTAAATGGAGATTTTGCTTTTGAATATTGTGATTGTGATGAAATTGTACCAGTTAATGCAGGTATGCATTTATAGCATAATTCTTTGAATTGTATATTAGACTTGTACTGATTTTAAGAGCACAAGAATTGCTAATTTTAGACAAAAAAGGACATCTTTCTTGCGCCTATTTAAATATTCGGATAAATTACTACCTTTGCAGAGTCTATTCCTTTCTATTTTTTAATATTCCATTACCGATTTATTGACAAGCCTTGTTTTTAACAAGACTAAAAGCTGAATTTCAGCTTTATACAAAAAAGTACTAATGGCTAGTATTATTTTTTTGTTGCTATTAAGCTTATTAGGTTTGGTTTATCTGCTTTATGTGCAGAAAAAGAAAAATGTTACATTAACCGAATCTATTCAAGAGTTAAAGGAAATAGAAGAAATCAAAGAAATTAAATCTTATTTAAAAGGGAGAGACGAAGAGCGAACTAGAATTGCTGAAGACTGGCATGACGGAATTGGAAATTCTTTATCCACGCTCAGATTAATTGTTGACACCATCCAACCAAAAAATCCAGAAAGGCACAACGAAGCACTATCACTACTGGAACACACCCAACGAGAATTTAGGCAAATTATTGATACTGAATTAGTTAATGACTTTTCTGATAAAGTAGCTATTATTCGTGTTTTCGAAAAGTGGGCACAGCAGCTTCAATTCGGAAACATTATGTTTGTTTTTAAAGTATATGATTTAAAATTATACAAAAACTGTCAACCAATTTTTAAATCACATCTTTATCGAATAGTACAAGAATTATTGGCTAATACGATCAAGCATGCTAACGCTTCTGAAATTATAATTGAACTTCGAGAAGAAAAAGCGCAACTCTCCTTAACTATTATGGATAATGGAGTAGGTTTGAAAGGGCAACTAGTGAAAAAAACTTCACTGAGGAGTGTTAATCGAAGACTTATTCTGTTGGAGGGAACGATGCAAATTGAAGAAGCAATATCATCTAATGGAACTGTTATTCAATTGTTGTTACCTTTAAAGTTATTTTAATAATATGTATTTTTTATTTTTTATTAAAGTATTGATTTTGAGGTACTTTTATTTTGACTGTTTTTTAAAAATACCCTTTTTATAGTAGATTTGGAATGATACTTGTCATAATACGCATATAGAAAATAGTCGTTAAGAAACGAAAGAAATTAAGAAGATTATTATAGTGTAGATTGAATTAGGTTGCTAAACTTTTAATAACTTCTTTAGAGCTTGTTGGAATTTTGTTTTTAACCCAAAAAATAAACTCCAAACAAACTCTTGTAATCCCTGAACAAAATATATATCCATGAACGATGTTATTAGAGTAATTATCGCAGATGACCATGTCCTGTTTCTGGATGGTTTGAAGCGTGTTTTAGAGGAATCAACAGCTTTTAATTTTGATATAGTGGGAACTGCCACTTCTGGTCTAGAGGTTATTCGGTTGGTGAAAATGAATAAACCGCATATTGTCTTTTTAGATTTAAATATGCCTGGAAAAGATGGCTTAGCAGTTTTAGAAGAAATTAAAGCTTGGAATAAGGAAATCAAAGTAATTGTAGTGACGATGTACGATAAGGGGAAAATTGTGAAATCTGCCATTAAGATTGGTTGTAAGGGATATGTTTTAAAAATGTATGGTAAACATGAATTGTTTACGGCAGTAGAAGCAGTTTTATCTGGTGAGACCTATATCGGGAAAGGTATTGAATTTACCAGCCAAGGTATTCCTAAAAAGCAAGATGTCCGATTCGATGATTCTTTTATACGCAAGCACAAATTGACAAAGAGAGAATTAGAGATTCTTCGATTGATTAGCCAAGCGTTAAGTAATAAACAAATTGGTAAACAATTATTTATTAGTGATCAAACGGTTAGTGTACATCGAAAGAATATTATGCGAAAATTGGGCGTTAGTAATACGGCAGGGTTAATTAAAGTAGCTTATGATAATAGTTTAATTTAAACTAATTTCTTGTTATCTTTTTCCTATTTTCTTTTATTTTTGTACTTAAAATGGGCAACAACCAACTCATAACTAAGGATTAATTGATTCACTTCTTATGAGAAAAAAGTAGTTATGACGGAAAATAGCATTAGAAAAGCGGTTAAATTCTATTTTTAGGTTGCTAATTAATTATTTTTTACCGTAATTTGCCTTCAAGTAATCCTGAAACACAACATTTTACAGCTAATAATTTTTTTAGCTATATCATTTTCCCATGAACTACAAGTATTATTATCTAGTAATACTTTCCTCCTTTCATTTCTTTGAACCATCCGGTTCAAATTTTTCCAAAGAAATAAATTAGGGTGTAGTTCTACAAAAAAAAGCTATTTTTTATTATTTTATAATAAAAGGAGCTACGTATTTTTTAGTACAACAAATTTTCCCAAAAGCGGGTAGTTAGTTTAACTAACTATGCATGAACATCCTATATCTTCATTGCCTACCTCTATGCGCTAGCTTAAATGTCTAGTATCTGGGAAACCACCTTGTTTATCCTAAATATAAAGTAGCTGGTTTTTAAATAAAAAATAAGATTTTATTAAAGAATGGAAAAAGCAAAAAACAATCAAGGCTTGTTCTCGTACTAACTAATGAGCTTGTTGCTTTTTTCTTCTCAGACACTAAATCCAATCATTTAAATGACCATTAAAAAATTGTTACTTGCCTTCCTTATTCACATGCTGTTTGTGCTGCCCTTATCAGCTCAACTATCGCTAGCGGTATCTGATGTTAGTGGAGATAAGGGACAAATTGTAGAAGTTGGTATTGCGGTAACTGGTTTTGAAGAAATTAGTAGCATGCAATTCTCGATTAATTGGGATAGCACTGTTTTAGATTTTAAAGCAATTGAAAATTTGACAACCGTATTACCTGATTTTACAGAAAAAGAGATAGGTTTAGTTGAAACGACTTCTGGAGCTATTAGAGTCGCATGGTTTGATAATAGCATCTCTGGTATTTCTATTCCTAATGGTACTCAATTATTCTCCATTAAATTTGAAATTATTGGTGGTGCAGGTACTAATAGTGCTATTACTATCAGTGATACACCTATCGTTATTGAATTTACCAATTTAGAAGGGCAAATGATTGAATTGTCAGAAGTAATTGGGGGGACAATTACTATCCCTGATAATCTTACTGCTACTACCTTTTTGACAGCGTTGAATGGTATGAAATTATATCAAAATGAGCCGAATCCATTTAAAGCTGTTACCAAAATTAATGCTATTTTACCTAGTGTCGCAGATGTTCAGTTTTTTATTACTGATATTTCTGGAAAAATAGTTTATCAAAATAATTTTATTTCCGTACAAGGAGAAAATACTATAGTTATTGAGCGTCAATTATTAGACGCCTCTGGAACTTATTACTACACCGTGCAAAGTGAACATTACCAATTATCTAAAAGGATGATTTTAGTACCTTGATTATTAAATGAGCAAATGTATAAATAATGAAATGAGTAAATTAAGTGTGACTATTTATTCAGCTACTTATTTTAAAATTTACTTATTAACGTACTGTAAGAAAGAGTAAAACCAATTAGTTTAAAAGGATAAAACATCTGGAAGAAAGCATATGGTGTATGAATTCTATACCATATTATGAAGAACACTCAACTTTCCTACCTATTTTATCCCAACCTATATAGTGCAGCATATAGTGTTGAACTCAAATTTTTTATTTATTTACTAATTAGAAAAAAGCAGCGATCTTAACTGTATCTGATGATTTTAAATTATTGATTATGAATGATTTAACTTTGTTTAATGTATGGTTTTTATCCATTTTGTAGTAAATAAAGTTCAATAATTAGAACAGCAAATTATTTTAATTAGAGACATTCGTAAAACTTGGCATGAATTTCCATACATGTTAAATTTTATAATATGTTGTTGTCTAATTATCCCAAATCCGTAGTAATGAATAAGATTGTTACCATTCTTGTTGCAGCCATGTTTTTTTTGGTACCCGCAACTTATTCTCAGACCTCTTTGACGATATCGCCAACGACCATCACGGGCAATACTGGTGAAACCGTTACTGCCTCACTGATTGTCAATGATTTTACTGACATCGTTAGTATGCAATATGGCATTAAGTGGGACCCTGCCGTTATTCAATATAACTCTGTAGGCGATTTTGATTTAAAAGATTTAAGCGAAGGAAATTTTAACACCAACGTAACTGATGGTTTTTTATCCTTTTCTTGGTTTGATAATTCGACCCAAGGAGTTTCTGCTCCCGACGGTACGACTATCTTTACCATGAATTTTACTGTTTTAGGAGATGCCAGCTCAGGATCTACTATTACTTTTGCGAGTCGCCAAGGCTTAGCAATTGAAGTAGCATCAAGTACCGCTGGAGAAATCACTAATGCTGTTACTTTTACAGATGCCCAATTTGGCGACCCTAATGGAAACGGAGGTAATGGAAATACAGGCAATACTACGCCTTTAATTTCTAGTATTTCTAGTGCTTCGGGAGATAATGGGACAACTGTCTGTGTAAATGTTAGTGTGTCTAATTTTACGGATATAACAGCAATGAATTATTCTTTAAATTGGAATGCATCTGTTTTACAATTTTCAGAAATTAGAAATATAAACTTAGCTGGCTTAAGCCAATCAAGCTTTGGCACAGGGGATGTTGCAGATGGAGAACTGAGCGTCAATTGGTCCAATGCGGCGGGGACTACCGTGAATAATGGAAATATTTACCAAGCTTGTTTTAACTTGATTGGTGCTGCTGGAACGAATTCAGCGGTTTCTTTTTCTAGTACGCCGACTCCTATCTCTGTCACGACAACCGCATCGACTACTTCCGTTGGTATTACGCAAAGCAATGGTACTGTTAGTGTCAATAGTGTGACTCCACCTCCTCCAGTTTCATCAGGAGATGCTTTTATAAATATAGCGACTGTTAATACTCCTGTAGGCTCAACTGTTTGTGTGCCTGTAACGGTTAATGATTTTGATGGAATTGCCTCTTTGCAATTTTCCTTACGATGGGATCCAGCAGCATTACAGTTTAATGAACTTTTAAACTTTAATCTTCCTGATTTAAGTAATGCTAATTTTAATGCAACACAAACAGCTAATGGACAATTGGCGGCAGCTTGGTCAGATGGAACTGCACAGGGGGTTACTTTAGCTGATGAAAGTATTTTGTTTGAAATATGCTTTACTGTTTTAGGTGCAGATGGAACAAGCTCAAATATCGTTTTTACAGATATGCCAACTCAAAGAGAAGCGGCAACTGCTGATGCTATCATTGATTTTACAGAAACCAATGGTTCTGTAACGGTAGGAGATGGTACACCACCGCCTCCGCCACCACCTTCAACTGGTGGAGATGAGCTATTAAATTTTCCAACTTTGAGTGCGGAGGTCGGTTCAACGATTTGTCTCCCCGTCACAGTGAATGATTTTAATGAAATTGTTTCTTTACAATTTTCTTTAGAATGGAATTCATCCGTTTTACAATTTAGCGAAGTGAGAAATTTTAATTTACCTGATTTAACTGTAGGTAGTTTTAATACTAATATATCTTCTGAGGGACGGCTTCCAATGACTTGGATTGATAATACAACTCAGGGGGTTACTTTGCAAGATGGGGCAACCATTTTTGAAATTTGTTTTGTAGTTATAGGAACTGTAAATCAAAGCTCAACAATAGCATTTACGGATATGCCTACCCCAAGAGAAGTAGGCTCGACTAATGGAATTATTGACTTTACTCAAACCAATAGTACTGTTACTGTGGGAAGTGGCTCCATAGACCCTCCACCACCCCCTTCTGTAGGCGATGCTTTAGTCAATGTAACACCAACTCAATCACCTGCGGGCTCTACTGTTTGTATACCAGTCGTCGTGAATGATTTTACAGACATCACTTCCCTACAATTTTCTTTAGATTGGGACCCAACGGTTTTACAATTTACAGAAGTGGCCAATCTTAGTTTAGACCAATTAACAGCAGGTAATTTTAATGTAGATCAAGCGGGAAATGGTAGTATAGCCTTAGCCTGGTTGGATAATACTACAGCAGGGGTTACTTTAGCAGATGGGACAACTATTTTTGATTTATGTTTTGAAGTAATCGGGGCAACGGGAACTACTACAACTATTGCTTTTACAGATACTCCGACCCCACAAGTATTCTCGGACTTAGTTGATGAGATGAGTTTTACGGGAGGGAATGGTCAATTTACAGTTGGTGATGGAGTAGTTGATCCTCCACCTTCTGTGGGCGATGCTTTAGTCAATATAACACCAACAGAAGCAGCTGCAGGTGCTACCGTTTGTATACCAGTAGTCGTGAATGATTTTACAGATATCACTTCCCTACAATTTTCTTTACAATGGGATCCAACAGTTTTACAATTTACAGAAATAGCCAATCTTAGCCTAGACCAATTAACAGCAGGTAATCTTAATGTAGATCAGGCAGCAAATGGCAGTATAGCGTTGGCATGGCTAGACAATACTACAGCTGGAGTTACTTTAGCAGATGGGACCGCTATTTTTGACTTATGTTTTGAGGTAATAGGGGCAACAGGAGCTACTACAACCATAGCTTTTACAGATACTCCAACGCCACAAGTATTCTCTGATTTAGTTGATGAAATGAGTTTTACGGGAGGAAACGGTCAATTTACAGTAGGTGATGGAACAATTAATCCACCCCCTCCTGTAGGCGATGCTTTAGTCAATGTAACACCAACTCAATCACCTGCGGGTTCTACTGTTTGTATACCAGTAGTCGTGAATGATTTTACAGATATCACTTCTCTACAGTTTTCTTTAGAATGGGACCCAACGGTTTTACAATTTACAGAAATAGCTAATCTTAGTTTAGCCCAATTAACAGTAGGTAATTTTAATGTCGATCAGGCGTCAAATGGTAGTATAGCATTGGCTTGGCTGGATAATACTACCGCTGGAATTACTTTAGTAGATGGGACTGCTATTTTTGACTTATGTTTTGAGGTAATAGGGGCAACAGGAGCTACTACAACTATAGCTTTTACAGATACTCCGACCCCACAGGTATTTTCTGACTTAGTTGATGAGATGAGTTTTATGGGAGGAAATGGTCAATTTACAGTGGGTGATGGAACGGTTGACCCTCCACCAACGGATGGTAACTTAGATAAATTAGTTAATATTGCGCCCGATACGATTGCCTCAGGTGAATCTTTTTGTGTACCTGTAACGGTTCATGATTTTGACGGTATTACTGCTTTTCAATTTTCTATGGGATGGAATCCTACCGTTTTAGAATTTACAGGAGTACAGAGTTTTGGTGTTCCTGATTTAAGTGTGGGGTCTTATAATTTGAATGGTGCAGCTAATGGAGCTATTTCTGTTGCTTGGACAGATGGCACGACACAAGGGGTATCACTAACAGATGGAGCTATTTTATTTGAAATTTGTTTTACTGCCGTTGGAAATGATGGTGCCAATACAGTTATTGCTTTTACCGATACACCAACGCCGAGAGAAGCCGCTACTACTGAAGTTATTCCTTTTACCCAAACAGATGGGATTATTAATATTGGCATGATTAACGAATGTCCAGGTCCTATTGCTGCTGTGGCTGTCCCAACTAATGTCACCTGTAATGGGATGAATGATGGGGCCATTACACTAGATGTTTCTGGGGGGGACGGGAACTTTACTTATACTTGGAGTGATGCCACTATTGGTAATATTCCTAACCCGACAGGTTTGGCGGCAGGTGTTTATAGGGTAACCATTAGTAGCTGTGGTGGACAAGCAACTAAAAGTGATATAGCTACGGCATCCTTAACAATTACAGAACCACCTGCTATGACTACAGTTATTACTCCTCAGGATGCAACTTGTTTTGGAGTGGCAGATGGTCGAATTAATGTATCTATATCTGGCGGAACAGTGCCTTATACTTATCAGTGGAGTGATGCTAGTTTTGCGCCAGCTAACCGACCAGTAAATGTTCCTGCGGGTACTTATAGTGTGACGATTACAGATGCTGCTGGTTGCGAAGATATTATGGATAATATTATGGTTTCTTCTCCAACGGAAATCGTTGCAACAGTTGAAACAACGCCTGCTTCTTGTACAGGAATTGCGGATGGTACTATCACTTTAACAACTTCTGGTGGTTCTGGTGGAAGTTATAGATACGATTGGGGTGGTAGTGGATTGGAAGGGGCTACACCAACAGGTGTACTTGCTGGAGATTATACCGTAATTATTACAGATGGTAATAATTGTACTTCTGAAATTTCAGTTATGGTTGCGGCAACAGTCGTTGTATCAGGAACTGTGCAGATTGTAGAAGATGATTGTGGAGATAGTAATGGCGGAATTCAAGTCACACCTAATGGTGGAACTGAGCCGTATAGTTATACTTGGGCGGCAGGCCCAATCGAAATAGGAAATACTAATGTCGTTGAAAACGTACCAACAGGTAGTTATAGTGTAACTGTAACAGATGCCAATGGTTGTTTTTATGTAGAAAATATTGAGGTAGGTGGTCCAACTGCTGTCTTATCTGCTAGTAATACAGTAACGGATGTAGATTGTGCAGGCGATGCTAATGGTTCGATTAACATTACCGCAGCAGGAGGCTTTAGCCCTTATACTTATATCTGGAGTAATGGGATAACAACGCCTAATAATGCTGATTTAACCGCAGGTGAATATACCGTTACGATAACGGATAGTAAGGTTTGTACTTATGTAGAAACTTTTACAGTTGGGACTACTTCTACGTTAGTTGTAACGGTGGAAATAACGAAAGGAGCGCCTAATGCAACTGCGGTCGCAACAGTTACTGGTGGTGTGGAACCTTACAGGTACGAATGGTGTAATGGACAAACAGGTTCAACGGCTATGGGTTTAGATGAAGGTATTTGTAGCCTTACGGTAATAGATGCCTTAGGCTGTACCGTAGTTGAGAATATTGATGTTGTTGTGGATAATCCTGAAGTAACTATTGCTGTTTCTGGTGAGATTACCTGTGATGGACTAGCTGATGGTATTTTACAGGCGGAAGGTACTGGAGGTAAACCAGGTTATACTTATGCTTGGAATACTGGAGCAACAACTAGCGTTATAGCAAATGTTGGTGCAGGTAACTATATCGTTACAGTAACCGATGAAGTAGGTAATATAGGAACTGCAACCTTTGATTTTACTGGCCCAGCGCCTTTAGTGATTGATGTAACTGAACAAACGGATGATTGTATGACAGATGGTAGAATATGTATCAATATTGCTGGTGGTACAATGCCTTATAAAGAAATTAAATGGTCTAATGATGTTGTAGATGCGCTCTGTGTAGAAGGGCTAAGGTCGGGAGATTATGGCGTTATTATCACGGATCAAAATGATTGTACGAAACAGGAAAATTTCCGAATTAATCCTGACCCAACATGTATAGACTGTTTTACTTCTATTAAAGTGATGACACCAAATGAGGATGGTCGTAATGATGCTTTTATTATGAATTGCGTGGATACAGCCCCCAATAATCATTTGGAAGTTTATAACCGTTGGGGACAATTGGTTTTTGAGATAGATGATTACCAATGTATCTCTGGTGACGAAGCAGATTGTTGGAGAGGAAGAACTAGAAGTGATAGACCTGTTGATGAAGGTGGTTATTTCTGGGTACTAGAATTTGATAATGCAGATGGTACTAGAAACAGAATTAGAGATCACGTTACTATTTTGAATGATAACTAGACGGTAAATGGTCCATGCTGGACGGTTTATGGTTTTTTGACCGACAAATATTTTCCCAAAGACTTTGGAAGTACTTAATACCTTCCATTAATTCATTTACTAATGAAAAAATTTATACTGTTTGTAATCAGTTTGTCCTTTATTAGTTTAACTACTTATGCTCAGGAAAAATCTGCTTTTACGCATTATCATATCAATCCAGCGTTAATTAATCCTGCTGCTTCGGGCGCAAGTGGAAATCAGCAACTATTTTTACATGCTAGGAATCAATGGACTGGTTTTCCTGGAGCACCAAAGACTTATGCTTTGAGTTATGATGGACCTATCGGTAGGACTTTTGGATTGGGGGCTACCATCTATTCTGAGAATATTTCTTATATGAATCGATTTAGAGCGGCTATTAATTATGCTTTTCGCTATGAATTAGATAAATTGAAGATAGGTTTTGGGTTTTCTACAGAATTTAGTCAAATGAAACTAGATAATGCGGTATTAACGGATCGTAATTATATTGCAGGAGACGTTAATATAGAAGATGGTATTAATGGAATTAATAACTTTGATGCCTCTCTAGGATTTTATGGGATGTATAATGACCAAACTTTTTTTGGAATTGCTTTTCCAAATATCATTATGGCACGGTTGGATGGTAATTCGGCAAATGGGGACGATGAACCAGAAGGGTATTATTTATTTAATTTAGGTCATCGTTTTAAATCTCATGAATATGGCTTTACCTTAGAGCCTTCAATTCTACTAAGGCGTTCAAGAGGGGTGCCTTTTCAAGCAGATATTAATTTGAAAGGGTATTTCTTGGAGGATAAATTAATTGGTGGATTATCTTATAGAACTGGGTCTAGAAGTGATTTAGGTATTTTAGTTGGTTCAAAATTTACTAACTTTGCATTTCATTATACTTTTGATGTTTCTTTTCAGAAATTCCAACAGTATAGCAATGGAGCGCACGAAATAACGTTATCTTTTACGATACCTAAAAGAGTAGAAAAAGCACCTGCTTTAGAAAATAATTAAGTCGATTATAAGTAACTTAGGCCTTTTGCTTGAGAAGCTTTCCGAAAAGAATGATTCAATACAAAATATACCAATTGAGATAAGCAAATTAATGTAAAAACGGAATTAAGAATCTTTAAGAAACACGTGAAACCCTCACGTAAAGACGTAAGATGTCCTTTAACAATTGGTTTTTGGGATGGCCCTTCTCTCTGAGAAGGGCTTCTCTTTTTTTACAAGATGACTGGATTATGCAGGATTAACAGGATGGGGTGTTTATTGTCATTGTCATTGAATATTTAATATCAATATCAATATCAACCCAGCCCTTGTCATTCCCCTCCCATCCGCAAGCGGTTCACTCGCTTGAATGTCCACTGGACGTTCACTCTACGGGTTCGCTCGCTCATCCAAATTAACCAACATAGCCATGCCCATAAAAAAGAAGGTACCGACCTTATCTGTTTCCACTAAATCATTAATTAACAATAGGGAGAGAATAATAACTAGGGATAACGTAATCATTAAAACCAACCGACGGTCACTCGCAGAAGCTATTTGATGGTATAACTGCTCGCCTTTTAGCAATACTGTAAAACAGAGCAACAAGAAAATCATTAATCCAATAATACCTTGTTCCACAGCAACCATTAAATAATAGCAATGAATACCAGATTTTTCGGGATTGTCACTCACATAGGTAGAAAAACTACTAACAGTGTATCGTGGATAATACCTATAAAAATTACCTGGACCAAAACCAAACCAAGGTTTTTCTTGAACCATATAGCCGCCTGCCACCCAACGATAAACCCGTTCCATCGTAGAAATATCTTCTCCTTTAGCAGTGGCGTCTAATAAATTATCAAATTTTTTGTGCGCAATGGCTTTATTAAAATCTGGCGCAAAATCTAAGTATTTATTATGCTGTGCCACAAAGTTTAACCCGATAACAGCGATGATTAAAGTACTAGCTAAGGCAACTTTCATCAATCTAAATTTAATGATAAGATAAGTGCCTGCTGCGATAACTAAGCTTACATAAGCTGCTCTGGTATAGGTAAAATAGATGGCAATTAAAAAAAATAATATACTACCAATTAATAACCACCATTTTCTAGAATATCTATTGACCCAATTAGGGGCATACCAAAGAAAAGGAAAAAAAACGACTAAAATTGCGGCGTAACTAACGTGATTCCGATAGAAAGGATTAAGGACAAAATTGATGCTATCAAAAGAAAAACCCATCAATGCATGTCGAACCATGATAATGATGACGGTGAACAGCAGTGGAATAAATACCCATTTAAAAAAGGTTTGAATATCTTTTTCGGTTTTTAATAATAGTCCTGCCATAAAATAGCAACTGGCAACATACCAAATTTTAGCTAAGAAAAACTTTAACGCAATGGTTTGATTTCCTGCATGCAGAACGGTTAACCCTATCCAACCAATATGTATCAAAAGTAAAATAGTAATTGGATGTTTGAAAAAATGGCTACCTAATTGCTGACCATTTCTTAAGAAATAGAGCCCGTATAAACCCATTAAACCAATTAGTAATAATTCTCCAGGAAAATCTGTACTAAATCCACC
>CALFWI010000280.1 GCA_937928615.1 uncultured Saprospiraceae bacterium
CAATTTCTTGAATATCAATTAATTGTTGCGCATTGACAAAAGCACTAACAAATAAACAATGAAAGAAAGTCAAAATAAGAAGTCGTTTTTTCATCGAGTAAAAATACAAAAAAGGTGCTTTTAATCAATAAGTTATAAGAGATAGCTGCTTTTCATGTCGTTATGATTGCGAATCTATTGCTAAAAAAGTAATTTTTTTTAAGGACTGCTGCAACCATATCTAAACAATATACACTATAGAGAATAGAAGCTTCATTTAACAACAATTTATTCAAAAATTAAAAATCACGGTTACTAGATAAATACTTGAATCGATACACTTCAAGGGGGAATCCCTATGGCGTATTGCTAAAAATAGCACATTTGGCAGATTAAATACCTCCTGCCAGTGACAGCCATTGCTTTGTCTAGAACTTAAAAAAGTCAAGTATGAAAAATTTTCACCACTTAATTCTCTTAATTGCGGGTCTGAGTATCATGGCTTGCGATACCAATTTAGATTTGCAAGAAAATCCGAACGCCGTTACACCCGATAAAACGGATATCAATGATTTATATAACAATATTCAATTGGAGTTTGGATCTACCTATTTGAATGCCGAATTTGCAGCTGGACAGATGTCTAGAATGTATCACATGGGGAGTTTTACTTATGAAAGTGCTGTTTCTCCCAATACCCTAAATAACTTATGGTTTGATGCTTATGCTGATTTATTTCCAGACATAGCCCTATTAAATACCTTAGCGGAAGAAAAAGGCTTAGACATTCATGCTGGGTCTGCGAAAATAATGAAAGCTTATGTGTTAATGGCAATGGTGGATAATATGGGGGATGTTCCTTTATTTGAAATAGGGCAAGGAACAGATATTATTAGCCCAAAATCAACACCTGCTGCAGAAATTTATGCCAATGTAGACCAATTATTAACCGAAGCAATTACGCTATTAGAAGGAACGAATTCAGCCCGTCCAACCATAGATAATTTCTATAATGGCGACCCTGCTAAATGGGCAACCTTGGCTAAAACGCTACAATTAAGAGCAGCCGTAACGACTAGATTAATAAACCCTTCGGAGGCAGCAACGACCATCAATGCCTTAGTGGCAGCAGGAGATTTAATGGATACCGAAGCAGAAGATTTTGCAGTTAAACTAAGTGCAAATCGGAATAATCCAGATTCTAGACATTGGATGTACCGAAATCATTATGAAACAGCAGATGGTCAATATCTATCCAATTATTATATGTGGATGTTAAGAGCAGATAAAATGGATACGAACGGATTCCCAATAGCCGACCCTAGAATTAGGTATTATTTTTATCGAAAAGTAGATGACTCAAATAATCAAGACCCAACCGTTTATTCTTGTCATTTTTCTACCTTACCCACTAATCCAGATGGAAGACCAGCTCATTTTGATTTAGTAGACGAAAGATTGCCTTATTGTACTGCTTTTCCCGACGGATACTATGGTAGAGACCATGGGAATGGTACAGGAACACCACCAGATGGACCTATTCGAACTTCATTTGGTTTGTATCCTGGCGGTGGTCAGTTTGACGATAATTCTTTTACGGATACCAGAAGAAGTGGCACAACGGGCGGAAAAGGAGAAGGTATCTATCCAATTATGCTAGCTTCTTTTGTTGATTTTTTAAGAGCAGAAGCTGCTATAACCATTGGGACAAATGATGATGCTAGGGCTTTACTTGAAAGCGGTATCCGCAAGTCGATAACAAAGGTGAAAAGTTTTGAAAGCAAAGTTCAAGCAACTTTAGACCGAAGACTTTATATTAGATCAGACGAACCTCTGGTTCGAGAATTGTTCGTCCCTACTGAAGAAGATATAGACGACTATGTTAATTATGTCCTAGCGAAATATGACGCTGGAAACGCTGATGAAAAATTAGATGTAGTAATGAAAGAATATTACATCGCCCTTTGGGGCAATGGCTTAGAAGCCTATAATATGTATCGTAGAACAGGTAAGCCAGCGAATATGGCACCAACCCTAGAACCAGCAGGTGGTAATTTTGTTCGTTCTTTCTTTTTACCTTCCGTACACGTAAACAGAAATGGAAATGTGAGCCAAAAAGAATTGACCGATTTGGTTTTTTGGGATGATGGGTCGGCAGAAGTTTATTAAAAAAAGCAATGATGAGCTAATAGAATAGCTCCTAAATAATTGACAAAAAAAATTAGGTACTCGTTGCAGGTTGCGAACCTTTCTAGGGCTACTAACCAGCAACCAGCAACCAGCACTATTTAAAACGCTAAAACGTAGCGTTTTAAACTGGTAAATCTATCCTTAAACTTAAAAATATGATTATGAAAAACAAGAATTTATTCACTTTATTCGCAATGCTCCTTATTTTTTTATCTGCCTGTAGGGATGAAAACTTAGCACCTATTGCGACTTTTGATGCGGCAGAAAAAGGCGCTTATGTAAGAGTAGTGACTCAAAACAATGAGAATATTAACCTATTCGATTTAACGAATTCTGTAATGGAATATACCGTAGAATTTGTAGATTTAGAACAAGGGAATTTGGTGTCTGAATATAATTTACAAATTACCTACGAAGATAATAATCCAGAGAATGGAGACAATTCAAGAGGTCCAGTAGAATTTAGGTCTTATGCAGCATCAGAATTTACCACGAACAAAGCAGGATTTAAGGGCTTAGAAAATATTCAAATAACGGCACAGCAAGCATTAGATGCGGTTGGAATTGGTGCAGACCAGTTACTGTCTGGAGATAGATTTAGATTTACTGGGAATGTGACCACTACTGCTGGTGCGAATTATAATGCCTCGAATTCCTCAGCAGCGGTGAATGGCAATAGTTTTAGAGGGTTCTTCAATTTTACTTTAGCTGCATTTTGCCCGTCTAATTTAGAAGGCGAATTTGCTTATACCACCGTTGCAACTTCTATTAATTGTCCGACCAATGGCAATACAACGAATAGTGATTTAACGGGAACCGTATCCATTATTGCCTTAGGAGATGGGGAATATAATTTAAGCGATTGGTCGTTTGGTAGTTACGCAGTTTGTTATGGAGCAACCGAAAAAGCCAATTCTGGTACTTTAAAGTTTACAGATACTTGTCAGGAAGTCTCCTTTACAGGAAAAATAGATAATCTAAATGAGAAATGGGCTTTTACCTCTGAGATTGACGGAACAGCATGGAAAATTAGTTGGGAAAATACATTTGAAGAAAAGGGCGCTGCTACGATTATCAATCCTGCTGGTTGGGATTTTGTCTTAGCGGAAGAATAAGACTTATTTTTGGCTCTTTGACAATTTTTGCATTGTTCCCATCGGACGACGAAGTCATCCGACGGGAACGACCGTCTCGTCGGATGGCTTCGCCGTCCGATGAGACTATTAAAGTATCTTTTGCAAAAATTGTCAAAGAACCTTATTTTTTAACATAGTGCGGACGGGGTGCTTAAAACGGAAAAAGAGTCCCTCCTAAAATGTGTCGTTTAATTATGGTTGGGTACTTACCTATTCAATTGAATGTAAATATGCTGAGGAGCAAAGCTTTTGTGTTCTAATAAACAAGATATTTGAATGGGTTTACCTCCTTTCCAATTGCATTCATAGACAATATCTGAGAAATATTCTGGTTCTTTGACAATTTTTGCATTGCTATCAATCACGAAGTGATTAAACTATAATAACTCCGTATGAAATGCGGAGAATGCTGGCAGATTCGAGTCTCACAATCCTGAAAGGATTG
>CALFWI010000281.1 GCA_937928615.1 uncultured Saprospiraceae bacterium
CAATGTAGTTACAAAGTTAGAAGCCTTTTTTATTATGATTATTATTCGCTTATATTATTATATAAAAGTAATTTTTTTACATACATAAAGTACTGTTTAGTAATTTTTTATGAATTTTAAATTTATTATTGAAACTATAGAGATCTTAAAAAAGAGAAGGATAGTATCTAATAATAAAACTTTGAATTTTGTGAAAATATAGCATAAAGTTGAAAAAACTTTACCTTTGTAATCGTTAATCAGATTAACTAATCTTTTACGGATAACTTTCAAAATAAGTAAATTCTAATTGGATTTATTATTGTTCAACTCAAAAAATCTACTATCTTTGAGCTTGAACACTTCACCAAAATTCCTAATTAGGTGTAGTGATAAATAATCGCTGACGTTTTATACTTAAATAGCTTTAATTTTTTACAATCTACTTGGATTATTGTTGCAGGTATACGCTTGCCAACAACTAAGTATTCCAGCTATTTAGGACGATTTATTGGTCTTACTACAATTCATGAAATTTACTACTAAAGATACTTTATGTTTCTGCTTAGAGAAATAGGGTATTGGTATACATATACAAGTTATTCTGCGGGTATTTTATTAATGGATTAGTTCTAATCTAATCTCTCTCTATTGCAGCAACCCAACGAATATCACTTAAGTTGGCAAGAAATCAATATTGGTTTCTTGTTCAGCTTTCTAAAGACAAAATTTAGCTACTCCAAACACCCATAACACAAAGAACTGTCCCCTGTTTCAAGCGTATTGGCAGCAAAGGCTGCGACGTCAGCAAACCGAAGCAGGGGACTATTTAAAACTTCAACTTCAATAGCAAATTCAATTTCAATAGCAATGAAAATTAGTTGAAAATAGAAAAGAGAAGCCTAAAATATAGACTTCTCTTTTCTATGCCTAGCAATAATTCATAGGATGTCGTTCAAATTTCTGATACTAACTCATTAATCTCATAATCTCATAACCTCATCAACTTATTGCCCTTTTTCAACCCGCAATCCGAAACTCGCAACCCCCATCATTTCTTCCCCTTCAACAAATCATAATCCAAATAATAAATAATTTTTAAAGACAAGCTATTGGATTGTGGTGCGCCTCTTAAGTCGGCTAAATTTTTGCCAAACCCAATATCTGCCAACTCATTACTATTAAAAATACTGTTTTTCCAAACGATAAAAATATCACTACCTGGTGCAAAACGCCATCTATAAACCATATCTATAGTAAAGGCATTAAAATTATTATCGTGGTTATCTATATAATCAGTATGCCCTAAGGTGCCATTTTCGTTGAGTAAGTAAAATCCATTGTCCTTATAATTTACTCTTGACCAATAATGTCGGCTTCTAAAAGTCAACGCCATATTGGGATTGAAATTATAATTGACATTAAATATGTTTTCTAGCGTTTTTCGCTGACGAATACCGAAAATTACGTCTTCTTCAGCGTCACCTATTTTATTGACGTAACCTACATCATTATTTAAAATAAAATTGGTGATTTCCCAACTGAAATTCAATTTGTCGTTGACTCTAAACCTTGGCTCGATTCCAAAATAGACTCTATTCCTACCGGGTTCGTTATATTTTCTGAAATTTCCGTAAAAGCCAAAAGCTAATTTTTTTCTTCGATCAGACCCCATGTACCAACCCATCATATTACTGGAAGGAAAGCGATAAAAACGGCCTACTGTTCTAGCTTCAAAATAATCATAAGTCGTAATTGGCTCATGATAGGTAAAAACATTAAATCGCCAAAAACTTTTGGTTTGCCCATAAGCCCAAAAATTCATGGAGAAATCAGTAAAAACATTCGGTTTGTATAATCGACTGTATTCGGGAGAAAATCCTAGACCACCAGAATTGAAAATACCAAAAGGTTTATTTTGATTGTACTCCACATAAGCATCAAAGGAGCGTTCATTATTATTAGTCAAAAATCCTAAATCGTTAGGATCATAGTCGTCACTTTCTTGCGTATAAAAAAGCCCTGCGCCTATTTTTCCATTTGTTTTTCGTACCCCAAGAGACATTTTATGCCCTAAATCAGTTCTATCAGCGTAGTATTTTTGACTTAAAGCACCTCTTGCTCTGATGCTATAGGAATTGGCTTTATTTTTCAATTCAAATTCCCCACCAGTAACATTAGCTTCGTAAGCATCGCCAAAACGAGTTACATTGGTGTTGATAAGGGTCGCATAAGAATTGTTTTTCAGATTTTGGTCAAAAACCGTCACGTTATAATTGGTCAATGGACTGGTTTCAAAAGAACGTTCTTCCCCTGTTTCTGTATCTCGAATGGTTGCAGCCGTACTAGCAGAAACGGCATTAAATACACCGATTCCTAATCCTTTGGTTGTTCTACCCGATACTTTGGTGGCATTGATTAATTGAGTTTGAGCAGGATTGTTGATAATTTCTTCATTAGCGCCTAATTGCTCTTCGACGTCCCAAAATTTTAGCGGACGACCACCAACTCTACGAGAATAAAATAGACCGCCTTTATTAAATAACTCTAAACCTTCGGTAAAGAATTGTCGATTTTCATCAAATTGCACTTCAAAAGGAGATAAATTTAAGACTTGATTATCTGACCGAGCCTGTCCAAAATCAGGAATCAACGTCATATCTAAAGTAAAAGCATCATTAATACCATATTTGACATCCATCCCTGCATTAAAAGAACGGCCCCAAGAGGTACTTGGACTAGCACTTTTGTCCTTGTAATTTTCTCCATAAACCGCAACAAAAGGTGTAGCGGATAAACGGAAAGGAGACTTGATATTAGAAATATTAGAAACCTCGCCAAATTGATTTAAAAACCCATTTTGGTTTGGGTCAATGGTACTCCAAAAACTTTTCTCTTGATACCGCTGAATCAGTCGCCCAAAATTAAGCCCCCAGACTTGTTCTGTTTGATTGGGAAATCGAATAGCAGAGTAAGGAATACGCATTTCAACGACCCAGCCTTCCGCATTTTTTTTGACCGAACTTTTCCAAATGGCATCCCAATTTTCATCTTCTCCAAAAATAGAATACTTTGCATCAAACTGCGCGCCCGCAGCAGTTACAATAAAACTAACGCCATTGATGCCGCCTTTATAAGGATCAATAAAGATACCAAACCAGTCACTATTACCAATTTCGTCTCGTTGT
>CALFWI010000282.1 GCA_937928615.1 uncultured Saprospiraceae bacterium
AAGGGCAATACCCGGAGAAGGAATTTCTGCAAAATTTGAATTGATGTTAATTGGAATATTTAACGCCTCTTGAAAAGGAGTCGCTGTTTGTTGGGCTCTTGCTAATGGGCTACTTAATAATTGAAAATCTGATTTTTTTAAAGTAGGCAAATATATTTCAGCTAAATTTTGAGCTTGCTGGATGCCATTTGTACTTAATATTGGGTCGGGTGCTTCATCCCACGCTTGGGCAGCTTCGCCATGTCTAATTAGGTAGATTGTCATGATAGTGAGTTGATGAGGTTATAAGATGATGAGGTTATAAGGCAATGAGCAGATGAGTCAATGAGGCGGTTCTCATTGACTCATCAATTTATCAGTCTATTCACTAATTCGGGACAATAATTAACCCATTATTATAAACTGCTTCGTTTTCTGTCAGTACTTGAACTTGGTACCTACCAGCCGCTAAATTTAAAGCCGTAAAGTCTATCCAATTGGTCGAAGTATCCAAAGCCTTGATAAATAAGGTTCGACCACTACTATCCATTAATTGGACTCGGTACGTTTTATTTTGGTCAATTTCACTTAAAGCGACGTGAATGCCATACTTTGTTGGATTGGGATAGATTTTTACCGCCGTTTTAGGAGTTGTTGCTAAATTAACGGGTTGTGTTAATATAATCGTTTCTTTTGATGTTTCGCTAGTCTCCTTAAAAGGAGCAGGCGCACAACCACTCGCACAATTACGGTCAATCTCTTGCCAAACACCATCTCCTAAAGAAAGCAATTTTAAGGTACTATAAGTTTCTGATACATAGTTTGTCGCACCTAATAATTTTATGCTACTGTCATCATGTGTTACCGCTAATCCACTACTTTCAAACAATAAAGTGATCATCGTGCCTTGCGCAAAAATATCGATACTTGGATTAATACGATGAATAGTATTGTCACCACTTAGCTGAAAAACATTAGCGTCTGCGGTTAATTGTAAGGTATTATCAGCGGGAGAAGCTACCTCCAACATAGCGGTTGTCAAGGTGCCAGTCATAATGCCACCTGCTGTGGTAATAGGACCTGCTGCTAATGCTGGTTTTTCCCCCCTTGAAAAAACAAAAGAAGGCGTTGTCAAATAAACTACCGCAGGGCTACTTCCCGCAGAATTATCTAATACAAACCGAGGTTTTGGCGGACAAGTATTATCAGGGTCCATTTCGGAAGGCTTCCCCACAAAATGCCAATTGTTATCATTTGGATGCGCAGAGCTTGCCGAAAAACCAGCACCGCTACAACGTTCATATCCTACAGAGACTACTACATCACTTGCATCTGACTTCATCATTGCACCAAAAAGACATTCTTTATTTTGATAAGCACGAGTAAAATAAAGTGCTTTCGGACTAAGTTGCGTTTTTTGACCAGCGGCTAGGGTTAATTTTAATACATTGTGGTTTTCTTGCCATGCTGGTGCTTCTACTGCTATTCCAACAGGTGTAGTACAACCTGAACAATCTATAAAATCCCAAAGCGGTATATTATTATCTGCCAAACCTTTGAATCCTGAATTTTGAAAGAGATTATTGCCTGATGGCCGAATGCCAATACTGCTTTCTCCTGTCACATCAATAAAACTACTACCTTCATCAATAATTCTTCCTTTGCCAGCGGTACCGTGAATATAACTTCCTCTGGTATTTTCTGCTAATTGTATTAGAACGGTTTCATCTGAACAGGCAGCATCTTCCGATTCGATATGCAGTCCATATATATTGACCGAACCCGTATTTAACACGATATGACCAGCACTTGGACAATCTGTTTGAATGGACAAGCTATACCAATCAGTGGTCGTTAAACCACCGTCTGTTAATACAGCGTGTTCAAAACCAGTACCACTGATATTGATGGACCGAAAAGTGACCAAGTTAATAAAAGAGCCATCGGTACCTACTGCTATATGAATGCCTTTTTTAGCGTTGCGAATATGAATGTTTTCAAAAGAACAAAATGCGACGCCAGCCCTATTAAATGCTTCTAACTTTATACTAGTTCCATTGATAAAATCCAATAAAAATAAATCATTAAAAGCTGCACCTATAATACCAAAGCCTGAGGCTGAAGCCGTAAAAATAATGCCACCTGCCGCCATTCCTCCTGCGTCCACTATCGTCATATTTTGACAACCCACATAATCTCCTGAAAATTCAATAGCAAAGACATTATTACCATAGAAACTGATGCGACTCCCCGAAGTACTATTACTATTGGCATTTAAGCTATTCCCTAAACCATCTCCTCTGAGCTGTACACCCGCAGGCACACTTAAGGTTTGCGTAATTTTATAATTTCCAGCTGGAATATGTAGGGTGCTACCTTGTACTGCAGCGCTATCAATAGCGGTTTGAAAAGCATTGGTGTCATCCGTTGTTCCATCTCCTTTCGCTCCAAAATCAGTGACAAAAATTTGTTTTCTATCCGCATCCTCTGAAGGACTCCACGAGGCGACGCCATCAGCATCAGAAGTCAAGATATAACCCGCTTGTGCGCCTTCCATTATTTGAATAGTTCCGTCCACTTCTATGTTTTGGGCTAGCAAGCACTGGAAAGTAAAAAGTAGGGGTAAAAAGTATAATTTTTTCATTATTTTCAAGGTGTTTGTATAAAATTGATGACTTGTTTTATCCGATTATTTAGATCGTAAGGTGATTATTTACTTATAAATTTCGACTAATTTCTCTCCAAGTACCATCAGCTAAAGCTACCAGCGTTAAGCTACTTCCCGCAGTCGATGTGAAACTTCCAGCAGGTAATAAATTGATATACGCCGAATTTTTAAGCGCAACACTTGCCGCTTCAAAAACTAAGGTAATAATAGTGCCTTTGGGAAATCGTGGGCCTAAACTAAGACTATTATTTAGTCGATGAATAGGGGTTGTACCTGTTAATAGAAAAGTATTACCACTTGTAGGAAGGGTTAATTCAAAATTAGTAGCAACAACAATAGGAAGTGTCGTCATTCCGTGTGTCAGTGTGCCGTTCACAATACCTCCATTTTTTGACAAAGGTTTAGCCGTCAAAGTTGGGCGAATGGTACCAAAAACAAAGGAAGGCGTCGTAATAGAAACAAGGGCATTACTACTGCCACTTGAATTGTCAAAAACGAAACTTGGATTAGCCGAACAGGTCGGTTCATTAATAGTCGTCGATACCCCAATATATTCCCATTTATCATTTCCAGCGTGAAAACTGCCATCAATTTCCGTGCAGGAATTAGTAGAAAGATTATATTTATTCATGCGCCCTGTAGCTAAATTGGCTACATTGGTTTTTATATAGGCACCAAAAGTCGCTAATTGATGATTAAACCCTTTTGATAATCCTGCTTCGGTTGGTGTTAAATGAATAATTTGCCCTGGCGGAATTGTCAACGTAAGGACTTGGTGATTCGCTACAAAAGCGGGTGGTTCAATATTAAGCGCAGTTACATTACCTGTTATATGCCAAAAGGGAATCTGGTTATTTTCTATGTTTCTAAACCCACTATTTTGAAATTCATTATTACCAGAAGGACGTCTTTCTATATTTTTACCAGTAATATTTAGATGATTGTCTCCTTCATCTATTACTCTTCCTTCGCCGACTAAACCTTGAATATAAGAACCTTTAGTATTAGGAAAGAAGTGAGCTATTTTTATTTCTGATTCATCACAAGTACCTACGGGGTCCGTCGATTCTGTTCGAAAGCCATAAATATTAATATTGCCACTTTCTACGACTAAGTGCCCAAAACTACCGCAAGCTGACCCTTCAAAAGTAGTTCCATAAACATTGATATTGGTTCCTCCTTGATTTCTTAAACTATACTGAAACCCTCCACCAATTTTACCACTATTTAGTATAATGTGATTGACAGCAGAAGTGGGGTCTGCTAAAACGTGCAGGCCCGTTTCTGCAAACCGTAAGAGGACATCTTCAATTAATACATGCCTGATTTCACTGTTATTGGTCGCTTCTATTTTTATGGACGTTCCAACTGAGAAATTATAAATAGCCAGATTGGCAAACGTATTATGCCCCGTACTAAATTGACCATCATTGGCGATTAGTCGAATGCATCCTTTGTCTCCTACAGCTCCAGCTCCTATTTTATATAAAAATAAATCTCGCGCACTAGAAAAGAAGCCACTAAATTCTAACATATACTCACTCCCCGAATAGTGTAGACTACTTCCTGTAAAAGGGATATGACTTCTCCTATGATAGCCATTTCCTCGAGATTCCCCTTGTAGCATGACCCCACTAGGAATGGTTAATTTGTTGGCGATTAAATAGTTACCTGATGGGATAAAAACGGTACCGCCAAAAGCAGCGGCAGCGTCTATCGCCGCTTGAAAAAAGGGGGTATTATCTTGCCCTCCAGTACCACCAGGAATGGCACCAAAATCTTTAACATCAATGATTTTGCGCTGTTCTTGGGTCGGTGACACCCAACTACCCCAACCTGTTGCATCTGATTGCAATATTTTGTTTGTACCAGCCTCTTTTTTTATTTGTATTTTTCCTTCAATGGTCAACTGAACATTTTGGG